>CAIMGI010000100.1 GCA_903840505.1 uncultured Bacteroidota bacterium | reverse complement strand
GCACTATTCTGTCTGTTAAAAAAATTGCTTCTTTCGGACAAGCCTCTTCACATAATCCACAGAAAATACAACGCAGCATATTTATTTCATATACGGCAGCGTATTTTTCTTCTCGGTATAAATTCTCTTCTCCCTTTTTTCTTTCAGCAGCAGTCATTGTAATTGCTTCGGCCGGACAAGCAACCGCGCACAATCCGCAAGCAGTGCAACGCTCAGCACCTTTTTCATCACGCTTTAGGGTATGTTGTCCGCGAAATACACCTGCAATATCTCTCTTTACTTCAGGATAACTTACGGTAACGGGTTTCTTAAAAAAGTGTTTTAATGTAATTCCCATACCTCCTAAAATAGCCGGAAAATATAACTTTTCGGCAAAAGTCATTTCCTTTTTTGAAACTACTTTGGATCTGTTGGTTAACTGCATTTATGTTTTATTAGTTAATGTTTTTAAAAATGATATTTCTGTCTTAACAATGTTATTAATCCTGTAAGCATAATGTTTCCAATAGAAAGAGGGATTAAAATTTTCCACCCCAAGTTCATTAATTGATCATAACGGAAACGTGGTACTGTCCAACGAACCCACATATACAAAAAGATAAAGAAGAATATTTTAGCGAACAATGCAACCACACCCAGTATGGTAATTAGGTTTTCGGAAAGTCCTAAATCGTGCATAAAAGGGAAGTTGTAGCCACCAAAATAAAGCGTTGCTATTACTGCCGATGAAATAAACATATTGATGTATTCAGCAAATAAATAAAAACCTAGTTTCATAGAGCTGTATTCTGTATGGTAACCTCCCACTAACTCCGTTTCACATTCAGGTAAATCAAAAGGTGTACGATTGGTTTCGGCAAAGGCGCATATTAAAAATATTAAAAAGCCGACAGGTTGATATACCACATTCCACATATTCCAATTTCCGCCTGCCTGTTGTTCGGTAATTTCTTTTAAGCTAATGGTGCCTGTCATCATTACCAAAGCGATGATAGACAAACCCATCGCCACTTCATAACTTATCATTTGTGAAGAAGCACGAATTGCCCCCAACAATGAGAATTTATTGTTAGATGCCCAACCGCCAATCATCACACCATATACACCTATAGACAGCACTCCAAACATATAGAGTACTCCAATATTGATATCGGTAATTTGTAAACTGTATTTTTCGCCACCGATGGTAATGGCATCTCCCCAAGGTATTACTACGCCTGTCATACAAGCCGTTAACATTGCTATACAAGGACCTAAAATAAACAAGGCTTTGTTTGATACATCAGGAATAATTTCTTCCTTCATAAACATCTTAACACCATCCGCCAAAGGTTGCAATATACCAAATGGTCCTGCTCTGTTAGGACCAATCCTGTCCTGCATAAAAGCTGCAATTTTACGCTCACCATAGGTTGAATACATTGCAACAACCAAGGACACCGCAAAAATTACGATTACTAAAATGGTTTTATATATGAGGAATGATATCATACTCTATTTCTTATTTTCAATTTGTGCTTGCGTATATACTTCCTTTATTTTTTTTCCTCCTTGGTGTTTTATTTGGCGATTTATTTCCAATTTTAATTTTTGAAGGTCAATGTTTTCGTAATGGTTTTGAGAAATAACAGAATCATGTTCTATTTTCCTTGGACCTTCAACATTCCAATCCTCCATATTTTTATGCTCAAAACGACAATCATTGCAAATCCATTCTTCTACTTCGGCATACTTATTTTTACGTGCCGACACCCTCAACAGTTCATTGCCCTTGGTCCATAATACAACTTTACCGCTACATTTTGTGCAAGTTCTATTTGCATCCAACGGTTTGGTAAACCATACACGACTTTTAAATCGGAAGGTATTATCGGTTAATGCTCCTACAGGACAAACATCAATCATATTTCCTGAAAAATCATTCTCAACAGCATTCTGGATATAAGTACTTATTTCAGAAACATCTCCTCTGTTCATTACACCGTGTACACGTCCATCAGTAAGTTGGTCTGCAACTTTTACACAACGGTAACAAAGTATACAGCGTGTCATATGCAACTTAATTTTGTTGCCTATGTCTATTTTTTCAAATTTTCTGCGTTCAAAATCGTAACGTGTTTTTGCTGCACCGTGGTCGTATGCTAAATTTTGCAAATCGCATTCGCCAGCTTGGTCACAAATAGGGCAATCCAAAGGATGGTTGATCAATAAAAATTCAACCACACCTTTTCTTGCTTCTAACAATTCGGGTGATGTTGTATTTTGCACCACCATTCCATCTTGCACAAATGTGCGGCACGATGCAACGGGCTTTGGCATTGGACGCGGATCTTTTGCCGAACCTTGCGTTACTTTTACAATACAAGTTCTGCAATACCCTCCGCTTGTTTTTAATTTGGAATAATAACACATTGCAGGAGGAACAACATCTCCGCCAATCATTCTTGCCGCCTGCAAAATAGTTGTTCCTTCAGGAACTTCTATCTCAATATTATCTATCGTAACTTTAGGCATAGTAAAAATTAGTTTTTTCCGAAATATAATTTCACTCTGTTGTTGTTGTCAATTAACACCATTTCTTTCTCATTATATGATATCAAATCAAAATAAGCTTTATCATACCAAAAACAACGGTTGCTTCCTTGGTCGCCTTCAATAACAAGACAATCATTTACAAATTTTCCTCTCATACCACTTAGTTTATACCAAGTTCCGCTGTACTGACAAAATTTTGTTTTCAATAAAGCAGTATGGTCTGAACGAAGCTCCATAATTTGCTCATACGTATCCATTTGCTTTGCATCACCTACCGATTCTTTGTTTACAAGTGTCCAATTGCCTGTCATCATTTCGGTTTCTACAGGAGCAGCAACAGTAACCGCTGTGCTATCCGAATTTCCACCGCTTCCTTCAGCGCCTTTTTTATTGCACGAGGCAAATAAAAGAGCAACAATTGCTAGGGTACATATGTGTTTTATCATTTGCTTTATATAGTTACTGATTGTTTAGATGATATGAAAGACTGTTTGTGAAAGTGATTCGGGTCCTTCACTTTTTCAGGATATTTTACGTGGTATTCAAACTCTTCTCTGAAATGGCGAATAGCCGCAGCAACAGGCCAAGCAGCAGCATCGCCCAATGGACAAATGGTGTTGCCTTCAATTTTGCGTTGTATGTCCCAAAGCAAATCGATGTCTTCCATTTTACCGTGACCATTTTCTAAGCGGTGTAATATTTTTTCCATCCACCCTGTTCCTTCACGACACGGACTGCATTGTCCACAACTTTCGTGGTGGTAAAAGCGTGAAAAATTCCAAGTACTACGAACAATACAAGCTGTTTCATTGTAAGCAATAAAACCTCCCGAACCCATCATACTTCCTGTGGCAAAACCACCATCGGAAAGGGATTCGTAAGTCATCATACGTTTATCTCCATTTGCTGTAGTAAGCAATAAATCAGCAGGAAGAATAGGAACTGAGGAGCCTCCCGGAACACAAGCCTTTAATTTTTTTCCTCCTGAAATACCTCCGCAATATTCATCCGAATAGATAAACTCTTCAACCGAAATATTCATTTCAATTTCATACACACCAGGCTTATTTAAATGTCCACTGGCAGATATTAATTTTGTTCCGGTACTTTTTCCAATTCCAATTTTTGCATATTCATCACCGCCTTCATTCACAATGGGAACAATAGCTGCAATGGTTTCTACGTTATTTACAACCGTAGGACAGCCATACAAACCTGCTATAGCAGGGAAAGGAGGTTTAATACGAGGATTACCTCTTTTTCCTTCCAAGGATTCTAATAAGGCGGTTTCTTCTCCACAGATATATGCTCCAGCACCAATATGTACATATAAGTCGAGGTCGTAACCTGAACCCAAAATGTTTTTTCCTAACCAACCTGCAGCATAAGCTTCTTCAATTGCTTGTTCTAAAATTCGTGCTACGTAAAAATATTCACCACGAATGTATATATAGGATGTATGTGCACCCAATGCATAACTAGAAGTAATCATCCCCTCGATTAAAGCGTGAGGGATTTTTTCCATTAAGTAACGATCTTTAAAAGTACCCGGCTCCGACTCATCGGCATTGCACACCAAGTAACGAGCAACACCCGGAGGCTTTGCCAAAAAGCTCCATTTCATTCCTGTAGGAAAACCGGCACCACCTCTACCTCTTAAACCTGATTTTTTTACCTCCTCTACAACAGCTTCGGGCGACATTGTTTTTAAGGCTTTTTCAACAGAAGCATAACCGCCTTTGCTGCGGTATACTTCCAGGGTTTCAATTCCCGGAACGTGAACGTGCTCTATTAATAACTTTCTTCCCATATTAATATGCTGTGTACGTTTGTTGTTTATTTTCCTTTCTCAAATTCTCAATCATCTCATCCGTTTTTTCGTTGGTCAGATTTTCATAGTACTTTGCTCCGCATTGCAGCATAGGCGCTGTCCCGCACGAACCCAAGCATTCTACTGTTTTAATCGTAAACATACCATCTTTGGTAGTTTCACCCACTTTTATTCCCAATTTTTTTTCAAGATATGCAACCAATTCATCTGCTCCATTTAACCAACAAGGGGCAGTACGACATACTTCCAACATACATTTTCCAATGGGTTTTAAATTGAACATCGAATAAAAAGAAGCTACTTCAAAAACTTCGATAGGCTGAATTTTTAAGATGGAAGCTACATAATCCATTGTTTCGGGACTCAACCAACCATCAAATTCTGCCTGTGCAATATGTAGAATAGGTATCAATGCCGACTTGTGCTTTCCTTCCGGATAGCGCTTCATAATCTTATGACACAAGGCCAAAGTTTCGGGATTAAATTCTATTTTTTTTGTTGACATAATATACTCTTTTATGCGTCAAGCTCACCGGCTATAACGTTCATACTACTCATTGTTAATATTGCATCCGACAATAAACCGCCTTTTATCATTTCGTGATAAGCTTGATAATATATAAAACACGGTCTTCTAAAATGCAATCGATAAGGTGTTCTTCCTCCATCGCTTACCAAATAAAAACCAAGTTCTCCATTACCTCCTTCAACACTATGATACACTTCTCCTTTAGGAACATCTGTTTCGCCCATTACAATTTTGAAATGGTAAATCAGCGCTTCCATATTGTTATATACATCTGCTTTTTCGGGCAAATAAAATTCAGGCACATCTCCGTGAAATGAACCCGAAGGCATTTTTTGAATGGCTTGTTTGATGATGCTTAAACTCTCCCACATTTCCTGATCACGAACCATAAAACGATCGAAGGTATCGCCCCCTGTTCCTATAGGAATAATAAAATCGAAATCTTGGTAAGATGAATACGGTGTAGCAACACGCACATCGTAATCTACTCCTGCAGCACGTAAATTAGGTCCTGTAAAACCATAATTCAATGCCCTTTCCGCTGATATAGGTCCGCAACCAATAACACGATCCATAAAAATACGGTTGCGCATTAATAACTTGTCGAACTCTTTTAAAGCAGCAGGAAAATCTTCAACAAACTTATTTATTTTAGCCCAAGCTGCGGGTGAAAAATCACGCTCGAAACCGCCTATTCTTCCAATGTTGGTAGTTAAACGTGCTCCACAAATTTCTTCAAATATTTCGTAAATACGTTCACGCATTTGGAATATATATAGGAAACCTGTCATTGCGCCTGTATCTACTCCTATTACGCTGTTGCAAACAATATGATCGGCAATACGCGACAACTCCATAATGATAACGCGCATATATTCTACACGTTTTGGAATCTCTGCTTTTATTAATTTTTCAACCGTCATATGCCATCCCATATTGTTAATAGGCGATGAGCAATAGTTTAATCGGTCGGTAATGGTAGTAATTTGATTGTATGGTCTGCGCTCGGCAAGTTTTTCAAAAGCACGGTGAATGTATCCTATGGTAGGTTCGGAATCAACAATAATTTCACCGTCCATTTTTAACACGTTTTGAAAAATACCGTGTGTAGCAGGATGCGTAGGACCAAGATTGAGCGTAGTATATTCCTTGTGCTCGCTTTCTACAATGTCGTTATTGCTTTTTATAACTATTTCTTCCATTTCCTTTCTTGTTATCTACCAAACATTGTATCGTTCTTATCCAATCGCACTTGATCTTCCAACGGATATTCTTTACGAAGCGGATGAATAAGCATATCATCTACGTTTAATATTCTTTTCAAATTCGGGTGACCTTTAAAAATCACGCCCAGGTTGTCAAACGTTTCACGTTCCATCCAATTGGCTCCTGCAAAAACACCTGTTAAAGTAGCTATTTCAGGAGTGCCTATGGATAAACGAGCTTTGATACGCACACGTATATTGTTTACCAAACTGTGTAAATGATATACTACTTCCAATTGCTCTTTGTCATCGGGATAATGCGATGCTGTTAAATCTGTTAAAAACTGAAATTGTAATTTTTCGTGGTTATAGAGGTGACTGATTATATCAACTAATTTATCCTTTTTAACAGTAATGGTTGTAAAATCGTATGGAGCATCAACAGCCACTATATCGTTGCCGAAAGTGCTTTTTAATGTATCTAGTAAAATGGTTTTCAATTCTTCGTTCACTGTTCTATTTTTTATTCCATTCCGTATTCTTGCAACATTGCCTTGTATTCAGGAGTATCTCTTCTACGAATAGATTCACTTTGTACCAACTCTTGTATTTTTAAAATCCCATCCAATACTTGCTCAGGTCGCGGTGGGCAACCAGGTATATAAACATCCACCGGTATTATCCTGTCTATTCCTTGTAAAACGCTGTAAGTATCAAATATACCACCTGTTGATGCACAAGCACCCATCGATAATACCCATTTTGGCTCAGCCATTTGTTCGTATACCTGTCGAAGTACAGGTCCCATTTTTTTTGAAATAGTTCCCATCACCATCAGTAAATCTGCCTGACGAGGTGAAAAGCTCAATCGCTCCGCTCCAAATCTTCCTAAATCGTAAGTAGAAGCCATTGTTGCCATAAACTCAATACCGCAACACGATGTAGCAAAAGGCAAAGGCCACAAAGAATTCTTTCGTGCCAATCCTACCGCAGCATCTAGGCTGGTAGCAAAAAAGCCCGGACCCTCTATTCCGTTTGGTGACTCAGCTGTTTTTATTGTACTCATAGTTTAATAATATCTTATTCCCACTTTAGGGCACCCTTCTTTAAAATATAGAAAAAACCCAACAATAGAAAGCCCATAAAGGTTAACATTTCAATAAATCCGAACAAACCCAATTCTTTAAAATTCACTGCCCAAGGGTACATAAATATAACCTCCACATCAAAAAGCACAAACAATATGGCAACTAAAAAATATTTAATGGAGAAGGGAATACGTGCATTGCCTTGCGATTCTATACCGCACTCAAAGGTATCGAGCTTTATTTTCGACTTTATTTGTGGACCTAATTTGTGTGTAACAAACATAGTACCTCCCACAAAGCCTCCTGCCACTATAAACATTAACAAGATGGGTAAATAATCGTATAAATTACTCTGCATACATTTTTATTAGTTGAACAAAATAAGCCAATTTTTTTGTTTTCGACTGCTATATTAAGCATATTTTTAAAAAAGAGGAAAAATTTAGTTTTAAATTTAAAATTTGAGCCAAAATATTTGCTTAATTGCATAAATTATTATGTAAGCATACTGTATGTATCGATTAATTTTACATTTGAATTTTCTATGATAAAACAACCACCCTATCTTATTGCAGGCGATACTATTGGAATAGTTGCTACGGCTCGTAAAATAAGTCACGAAGAACTTGCACCGGGAATAAAAATATTGGAAAGCTGGGGCTTGAAAGTAGCTTTGGGAGAAAATTTGTTTCACAATGAAAACCAATTCTCGGGCAGCGATTGGGAACGCGCAAGCGACTTGCAACAAATGTTGAACAACCCAACCATAAAAGCAGTTATAATGGCTCGTGGCGGATATGGTACGGTGCGCATTATTGACAGAATAGATTTTTCACATTTTGCTCAACATCCAAAATGGCTTATCGGTTACAGCGATGTTACGGTGTTGCATTCGCACATTATTAATCATTTTGAGACAGAATGTTTACACGCGCCTTTGCTTTTTAATTTTACAAAAAGTGAAGCGGCAACAGCATCGCTCAAAAAAGCATTGTTCGGAGAAAAAATTGAATATAAAATTCCTGGCTCGTCTTTTAACCGCAGCGGACAAGTAATTGGGCAATTAGTGGGAGGAAATCTTTCCATCCTTTATTCTTTGGCTGGAACACATTCGGATATCGACACAAAAGGAAAAATACTTTTTATTGAAGATTTAGATGAATACTTGTATCACATTGATAGAATGATGATGCAACTAAAACGCTCAGGAAAACTAAGTAACTTGAAGGGATTAATTATTGGCGGAATGAGCGATATGAGAGATAACACCATTCCATTCGGAAAAACAGCCGAACAAATAATTCGCGAAGCAGTGGAGGAATACGATTACCCTGTTTGTTTTGGTTTTCCGGCAGGACACATTGCCGAAAATTTTGCATTGATATTGGGAAGAGAAGTAGAATTAACTGTTTCGGAAAAAGAAGTGAAAATTCATTTTAACAATAGATAAGTGATAACAGTATATACAGATGGCTCATCGAGAGGGAACCCCGGTCCGGGTGGATATGGTATAGTGCTAAAATCGGGCTCTCACCGCAAGGAGGTTTCGCAAGGATTTAAGTACACTACCAATAACCGTATGGAATTGATGAGTGTAATTGTTGCACTTGAAATGTTGAAAAATGCAAACAGCGAAGTGGTGGTATATTCCGATTCGAAATACGTAGTGGATTCCATTGAACAAAAATGGGTATTCGGCTGGCAGAAAAAAGGCTTTAAAGGAAAGAAGAATCCCGACTTGTGGCAACGATTCTTAAAAATTCATCCCAAACACAAAGTAAAATTTAAGTGGATAAAAGGCCACAATGAAAATCCCGAAAACGAACGCTGCGATGAACTTGCAGTAGCTGCCGCAACAGGCGGCAATTTGTTGATTGATGAGGGATATGAAAAAGTTGCTGGAGGATTACTGTAGCCCGCGGGTAGGTGATTCTGAGCCTGTCGAAGAAGTGCGTTGGCTTTTAGTACGATTGTTCTTATGCTTTCGCACTTCCCGATAGCTATCGGGACGAGAGCCTCAATATGACGGCACACAGAATTGAGAACTTATACCAATATTTAACATCAAAAATCCAACATCCCAAAACTTACACCGTCATAATCTCTTTCTCTTTTATCTCAATGTGTTTATCTGCTTT
>CAIMGI010000099.1 GCA_903840505.1 uncultured Bacteroidota bacterium | reverse complement strand
ATTCGGAACACCGTTTACATTTAATTTAACAAAGTAAATTCCTGAAGGATTTGTTGTCGTAAAATCGTATTTATAGTTTCCGGCTGCTTTAACAACATTGTTTTCTAAGGTAGAAACTTTTTCTCCCAATAAATTAAATACTTCTAAACTAACCGTTCCTCTTTCAGCAAGGGTAACACTGATGGTAGTAGTTTCGTTAAAAGGATTAGGATACACTATTGCTGAGCTATTATTTGTAGAATGGTTATTGATGTAAACCAAATCGGCTCCTGCATAAATTGAATCCTCATTTACTGTGAAATTCAAATTGCTTGCAGTATTTCCTCCCGTAATGGTAATGGTGTAGGTGCTGTAGTGTTCTAATCCCGGAATATCAACATACAAATCGTAAACACCGTCAGCTAAATTTGTAAGGTCAAACTGACCATTTCCATTTGTCATAATTTGACTTTTTACGCCTCCCGGGTTCTTTTTTGCACTGATATCGATTCCCGGAATGGGCTGTGCTGCCTGTACTTTAGCAGAATATGCGTAATCTAAATATAAATGCCCTATAGCGTGACCCAATGCAACAGAAGGTGTGTGGTAGCTCAGTTGAATATCAATTCCTGTTACAACAGGCATATCAAAAGTAGTTACAAGTGTAGCTGTTAACCAATTTACACTATCCCCATAATAAGTTGTCAATGCATTAGGATATTGTATCAAGTCCGGTCTTAAAGCAATGCGGTATTGACCATAAGGAATAGAGTCAAAAGTATAATTACCATTTGCGTCCAATGGAGCTGTATCTAAAATATCATCTTTCGAAAAATTACCGTGTTCACGGTAAAGAAGCGCTGTTCCATTTGTGATGGGCGTAAAAGCCTGACCTGAATCTCTAACAGTTCCTGAAATTGTGCCTATATCAAAAGGCAATATGTAGTAACCAAACCACGAGTTGTTATTTCCAATATCAGTATTCATCGACATTAAAATGTTTGAGCCAAAGGTGTTATTTCTGAAAAAGCGATAACTTAAGTTATCGTTCAATCGTCTTTGGTAATACGTATAAATTCCTCCTCCAAAATCTACGTAAATGCTATCTATGGTATTAATTGTTTCCTTTACAAGAAGTACATTGTTATAATTTGCAATAGGCAGTTTTAATGTACCATAACCGTAACCAACCATTTGTTTTGTTTTTGTTTGCTCTACTCTTACAGGAAACCCCATCAAAGTAAGGAAGGCGATTGATTTAGATGTATCGGAAAAGTTGGAGCCATACTGATAGGTAAAAGGTAAGTTCAGTTCAGTAGGGTTGGTAATGATAGTACTATCGTAACCTTGTTTTTCACAAAATGCTCCAAGATTATGGAGTCCAGCGTGATCAATTACAAAATAAGTCCAAGCCGAATCCTGAATAGTATTAAAGGGTATGGTCGCAAAGGTTCGGTGAGTAGCTCCAGGAAAATATTGAGAGTGTGGACCACCTGCAGCAAGAAATGTTTCAACTCTATAAACTGTAGGCAGTGCATTTACAAATTGGTTGGAATAATCCCAGGTTTGGTTTATGCCACCATTCGGTATTGTAAGGGATGCGGTAACAGTATCCCAAATTTGATCAAACGCAGTTCCAACAACTGGAAGATATTTTCCGTCAATAACTGGTTGAGCCATAGTGTTTAAGGTGACAACCGCAAATAGGAGAGTAATGATTTTTTTCATTTGCTTATTTTTTTATAAATATACAATTTTTTCGAATAATTTAATACCAAACCAAAAAAATATAAAAAATTAGGCTCTCAAAAAGCTAAATTTGTAGAATGTATCATTTTGTATTATCCATTTTGTTGATTTTTGTAATTACTGGCAGTGATTTTAAATCATCGCAAGTTAAATTTCCAAGAGTAAAAGCTGCTTTTTTGCATAAAGAAGAATTGGTGAGTAAGGCTTTTTCGGCTCAAGGAATAACCTTAAGTCAGGCAAAATTATTCATTCGTGTTTTTAAGAAGGACAAACAACTTGAGTTGTGGGCAGCCAATAAAACCGAATCTGTGTATAAGCGCATAAAGTTATATGAAGTTTGTGCCTTGTCGGGAGGTAGCGGCCCCAAGAGAAAAGGGGGAGATGGACAAACGCCCGAAGGTTTTTATTATATTGATAGATACAATCCTTCCAGTAATTTCCATTTATCCTTGGGCATTAATTATCCAAATAGCTCAGATAGAGTATTGGGTGGAAATAATTATTTGGGAGGAGATATTTTTATTCACGGAAATTGTGTAACCATAGGTTGCGTGCCTTTAACGGATGATAAGATAGAAGAGGTGTATATTGCTGCCGTGCAGGCAAGACAAAATGGGCAGCAAAAAATTCCGGTTCATATATTTCCTTCAAAAGAAATTATGCAAAATGATGAGACTCTAAAAAAATCGGGTACTAAAGAGTTGGTTGCATTTTGGACAAATATTAAAAAGGGCTATATTTTTTTTGAAAAGGAAAATAAGCTACCTACCGTTACAGTTGATAAAAAGGGAGAATATATATTTAATTAATACCGAGGGAATACACAATGCGAAATAATAATGAGCAAAGCTTGAACGATGTGATTGGTGAATTGTTAAAGGCATACAGACTGGAAGACAAATTGTTTGAAGTACGTTTAATAGATTCGTGGGAAAAAGTGTTGGGTAAAGCAATTGCAAAATACACTACCAATATTCAAATCAAGAATAAGGTATTATATGTAACTCTTGAATCGTCTGTAATTAGAAGCGAAATGAGTTTTGCCAAAGAAAAAATAATTGAAATGTTGAATGAGGAGTGTGGCAAAAAAGTAATAACGGATATTGTATTAAAATAATCCTATATCAATTTTAGTTTTTTACCCGGTCTTAAAATAGTAGTAGAGCTAATTCCATTTGCTTTACAAATCTTCGACACGGTTGTGCCATTCCGTTGAGCTATTCTACCCAAGGTATCACCACTTCTAACAGTATATACTTTCGAATTGCCATAACCCGATTTGTATTTTTTACTATCGTATTTTTTTGAATACTGAGGATAAGTGAATGTTTCTTTTGATAATTCAATACAATCGTCTACCAAACTACAATTGGTAAATGAAATAATTTTTTGTGGGTCAATAGCCTGACCTTTGTAGCGCACTTCGAAATGTAAGTGACTGCCTCTTGACCTACCTGTATTTCCACCAAGGCCTAATACATCACCGGCTTCAACGTGATCGCCAATTTTTACATTAAGTCTTGAAAGATGAGCATAAATTGTTTCAAGTCCGTTTTTGTGCCTCACAATAACTACATTCCCAAAAGTTCTGCTTTTGCGCGATACACGAACAGTACCTTCAAAAGCACATTGTACCGAGTCGCCTGTTTCTAAATTAATATCAATTCCGTAGTGGTAACGTGATCTACTTCTTGGTCCGAATACGGAAGTAACATCCCCCTTAATTGGGTGAAAATAATCACATTTGTGTTGGTCTTCTAAATAGATAACCGTTGTATCTGTTTTTTGTGAAAAATCAAGGTGGTAGGGATTTGCACTAACAGTATCCCAAATACCAAAATAATCAAAATTGGGGTCAAATTGACCGGTAATAAAAAAGGTAGAACCTAAGTTTTCTTCATCCAAATCATCAAAACTTTCGATGTGTTCATCTTCTAAAAAAACAACTTCTAATTTTGCTTTTGTTTTACTCGTGTCCTTTATGCTTGCCGGAGTTCCTTTTTTATCGGCACCCAAATTATTACCTTTTCGGGCAAAAGAAAAATTGTTCACCAATAATAGCATAAGTGCCAATACGAGTAAAGTAAAACTTCTTTTTATATGTGTAATAATTGTACGCATTTTTTCTAATGGTGTGCTAAATTAGCAAAATTATTCAAGTTGCAAAACTTATTTTATGTTAAATACTATTTTTATACTACTGTGTTTTTGTGAGTAAAAAAAATAATTTATTCTAAACAGTTAGTAAAAACAATAATTTCGAGCTCATAAAAAAACAGATACATTGATTTTTGTCTTTCTTTTTTGCTTTGATATTTCGGTACTTTTTCTTTTTTATTTTATACTTTTGAGTTCTAAATTAAAAAATATGTCAAAAGCAATAATCGTTACCGAAAAAGGAACAATGAACGTGGAGTTTTATGATAAGGATGCTCCTAATACCGTTAAAAATTTTATCGATCTTTCTAAAAAAGGATTTTACGATGGTCTTACTTTTCATCGTGTTATACCTGATTTTGTAATTCAAGGTGGATGCCCGAATGGTACAGGGGCAGGTGGTCCAGGATATGAAATAAAATGCGAAGTAAGTGGTGATAATCAATACCACGATAAAGGCGTATTATCAATGGCACACGCAGGAAGGGATACAGGAGGTTCACAATTTTTTATTTGCCTGAGCAGAAATCACACGGCACATTTGGATAGGAACCATACATGTTTCGGAAAAGTAGTTTCAGGAATAGAAGTTATTGAGGCAATTCGTGGAGGTGATAAAATACAAAAAATAACTATTATCGATTGATAGATTGCTTTGAGTTAGGATATTGGGGATTGTTTGCTGCCAGTTTTATTGCAGCAACCATTTTTCCTTTTAGTTCTGAGGCTTTGTTTTTATTTATGCTATCCAAGGGATACGATGCTACAACATCAATTGTTGTTGCAACTGTAGGAAATACTTTGGGTGGATTAACCTGCTACTTTTTGGGTTATTTATGTAAATGGGAATGGCTTAATAAATATATTGGTGTATCAGAAGTAAAGGTGCTACAGTATAAAAAGTACGTTGACAGTTATGGTTTTATTCTCGCCTTTTTTTGTTGGCTTCCTTTTGTTGGCGATATATTGGCTGTAGCATTGGGTGTGTTTAAAAGCAATGTGTGGTTGGTATCCTTGTTTATGTTTATAGGTAAACTAACCCGCTATGTTTTTCTAGCATATTCTGTTAAACTAATTTTTAATTAATGCAGTCAATAATTTATCATATAACAACAAAAACTGCTTGGGATGAAGCATTGAAACTGGGCTTTTACGTCCCTCTTGCTTTCGAAAAAGAAAAATTTATTCATTGTTCAACCAAACAGCAAGTGGTGAATACAGCAAACAGAATCTTTAAAAATAAATGGGATTTAGTATTGCTATGCATTCAAACGGAAAAGGTGTTGAGTGCCATTGTGTATGAAAATTTAGATGGCGGTGCCGAATTGTATCCACATATTTATGGATTTATTTATCCTATTATGGTTATTCAAACAATTCCCTTTGAGGCTGATGAAATGGGTGTTTTTCATTTGCCTGGTGAAGTAAGGGAATACTAAAAATAAACTTACATTTGTAAACAGAAGGTCTTTTAATTTGCCTATCAATCTTAAGTCGAGTTATGCGAAAGAGAATTGTGATTTTTATTTTATTTGCATTAATTCTGTTTCCCTTGTGGATGTGGATAGCTTGGCTTATGCAAGATGATAGGGTGCTAAAGGTTTTAATTTTAGATAAAACAGTATTAACAGATGCCGGAGATGAGCACCGTTCCTTTAATTGGGTACTTATCAATGATAAATTTACTAAACCTAGTCACGAATTGTATGAGAATGAAAAGGATTATTTTGGTTTTTTTCCCCACGATTACGATACCTATTCAATTAATGATTTAGAGCAGTTAAAGGAGGAGAAGATTAATGAGTTGGTAAAAGACAATGATATGACTTATTATACTGATATATATGGTATTTATACCAATGATTGGTACAATAATGAACGTGATACGAGTTTGAATGTAAGTTCAAGAAAAATTCTCAGCATCTTCAGTAACTTATTCGGGAATAAAAAAGCGGCATTGGAGCGTTCAAAACTTATTTATGGAGGTTTGTGTGAAAATGATATTTTGTTTTTAAAGAAAATGAAGGAGAGCAAAAAACTTATCATAACGGAGTTTAATTTAATTGCCAATCCTACCGTTGGTAAAAGAAGAACAGATGTTGAAGAGATGTTTAAAATGAAATGGAGTGGTTGGGTTGGTCGCTATTTTGATTGTTTAGATACCTTAGTGAATCAAGAGTTGCCACCTTGGCTGATACGATTGTACAAGGAGCAACACAACGGAAAATGGCCCTTTAAAAAATCGGGAATTGCTTTGGTACACGAGGATGAAACAATTGCTGTTTTAGAAAATGAAAACGAACTTAGTGCAGAATTGCCTAATATCATTACCAATCCCATTGATCAGCAACGCTTTGGCTTGCCACCCAGCATTATTTATTCCTTTTGGTTCGATATTATGGCATCAACGGATTCTACAACGAACCATATCATATCCGAATATGTTCTTCATCCCAACAGTAAAGGCGATTCCATTTTAACTCACCATCATATTCCAAAAAAATTTCCTGCTGTTTTTGAGCATTATCAGGAGGATTATAAGTTTTATTATTTTGCGGGCGATTTTGCCGATAATCCAATTAAAATTAACTACTTGGCAGAGTTGAAAGGGATTAAAACTTTTCGCTATTTTTTATACAATAAAACAGATAAATGCGACCGCAATCGCTTTTTTTGGACATATTATAACATATTGGTTTCCAAAATATTAAACACCTATTATAACGACTATAAACCCTTTGCCAAAAAATAATGGGCTTTTTCAGAAAAAAAACACTAATATTGCACTCCTTTTTAGAAAAATAGAATTTAAAAACTGAATACAATGGACTTGATTAAATTAGTTGAAGAACAAGCAGAAAAGAAAGCTTTTCCTAAGTTTAAAGCCGGTGATACCTTAACCGTTCATTATAAAATTATTGAAGGAACCAAAGAGAGAGTTCAGCAGTTCCAAGGAGTTGTTTTACAACGTAAAGGTGCAGGTGCAAACGAAACATTTACTATCCGAAAAATATCAAACGGAGTAGGAGTTGAGCGTGTCATTCCTTTAATTTCTCCTTCTATCGATAAAATTGAAGTAAACAAAGTAGGTGTTGTTCGCAGAGCGAAAATAT
>CAIMGI010000098.1 GCA_903840505.1 uncultured Bacteroidota bacterium | reverse complement strand
GCCTCGTCTGAACGGAAAATTCACGCATATAATTCTTTTGATATAAAACTTAAACAGGCTCTTGCAATTCCCCTTTTTTTCTTTCAATATTTTTAGTACTTTCGGCTCTGTTTAGATAGAAAATTATTTCATTTACTGTAATACAGATTTAAAATGCATATAGCAATTGCCGGAAATATCGGATCAGGAAAAACAACATTGACCACAATGTTATCAAAACATTATAAATGGCAAGCGCATTTTGAAGATGCAGACGACAACCCCTATTTGAATGACTTTTACGAAGATATGCAACGTTGGTCGTTTAACTTACAGATTTACTTTTTGAACAGTCGTTTTACACAAATAAAAGAAATACACAAGAGTGGAAAAAAAGTAATTCAGGACAGAACTATTTTTGAAGATGCCTATATTTTTGCTCCCAACTTACACGCAATGGGTTTAATGACTACGCGTGATTTTGAGAATTATTTTACCCTTTTCAATTTAATGGATTCCTTTATTAAGGCGCCCGATTTGTTGATTTATTTAAGAGCCTCCGTTTCTACTTTGGTTGGCCAAATTCAAAAAAGAGGTAGAGATTATGAAGCAGCTATCCGATTAGACTATTTAAAAAGATTAAACGAACGCTATGAGGCTTGGATTACAAATTATACACAAGGCAAGCTACTTATCATCGATGTCGACACCAATAAATTTGCTGAAAACAAAGAAGACCTTGGGATGATTATCAATAAAATTGATGCTGAAATTCACGGCTTGTTCTAAATTTTAAATTATTTTCTGAAATTAATCTGTTATACTCCTGTGTTTATCTAAAACATTTTAGCAATCTGTATATTATACCTTGATTTGCACCTTAAATTTTACAAAATGAAAAAAGTTTTACTCCTACTTACCATTATTACCAATATACAAATTTCAATAGCTACGAATCCCGATGAAGGAATGTGGTTACCTATGTTGGTTAACCGATTAAATGCCGATGATATCACCAAACACGGATATAAACTAAGTACGAATGAAATATATGATATTAACCATTCTTCCATGAAGGATGCAATCGTATCCTTGGGATTTTGTACTGCAGAAATTATATCCGAAAATGGCCTCCTTTTAACGAACCACCATTGCGCATTTGATGCCATTCAAACACACAGTACTGTTCAGCACAATTATTTGGATGATGGTTTTTGGGCAAAAAATTATTCCGAAGAACTTTCTATTCCCGGGCAAACAGCTTCCATATTGGAACGAATGGACGATGTGACAAAAAAAGTATTGGAAGGTGTTACTGATGAAATGAGCTATACTGACAGGTATAAAAAAATAAAAGACAATTCTAAAATTATTGAGAAAGAAGCAAGTGCAAATGGCAAATACAAAGCCCTAGTAAAAGATATGTTCAATGGCAATGAGTATTACCTTTTTGTTTATGTAGTGTATAAAGATGTCCGACTCGTTGGAGCTCCACCATCATCAGTAGGTAAATTTGGTGGCGATACCGACAACTGGATGTGGCCACGCCATACCGGTGACTTTTCGTTGATGAGAATTTATACTGCTAAAGACGGTAGTCCGGCCGATTTTTCTCAGGAAAATATTCCATTTAAACCTAAGTATTCTTTTCCTGTTTCGATAAAGGGATACAAAGAAGGGGACTATGCAATGGTGTTTGGTTTTCCAGGCAGAACCAACCGTTACATTACAGCATCTGCAATGGAAGTAAATTTAAACACATTGAACCCTGCTATGATTACACTGTTTCAAACCAAATTGGAGACGTGGAAAAAGGATATGGACAAGGATGAAAAAATACGGATTCAATATGCATCCAAATATGCTAGTTTGGCAAATAGTTGGAAATATTATATCGGTCAGAATAAAGGATTGGTAAAATTAAATTCCCTAGCAGAAAGACAAAAGGAAGAAGATGGTTTTCAAAAATGGGCAGAGGCAAATAACGATACAAAACAGCGATACGGGAATGTTCTTGCGAATTTAAAACAGGCTAATACTGAAAACAAAGAATCCTATTTAATGGCAACCTATGCGCAAGTGGCGGGCTACGGTTCGGAAGCCATTACCTTATCGGCATCGACAACACAACTTGCGGCACTTCTTGAAAAACCGGAAGAAAATAAAGCCGACATAGATAAATCAATTGCAGAATTAAGGGCACAAGCGAAAGAAGTATACAAAGATTATAACGAGGAAGTGGACAAACACGTATTCGTGAAATTATTGTTACAATACATCAATGCATTCCCAAAAGAAAAATTACCCACACCAATTGCTGAAATATTGGACAAAAAAGGAAAAATAACTGAAGAAAAAGTAACAAAATACGTTGATGCTTTTTACAAAAAATCTATTTTCAGTAACGAGGAAAAATTCAATTCCTTTTTGGCTTCGCCCAAATTAAAAGCATTACAAAATGACCCTGCAATTGTCTTCTTTTCGGCACTTAACAGCTATTTAGCACAAAATGTATACCCTACAATACAAAAAAACACACCGCTTATTGAAACACAAAAACGCTTGTATGTAGAGGCTTTGATGAAATATAAAAAAGACGCAAAATTTTATCCTGATGCTAACTCAACTTTACGACTTAGTTATGGAAACGTAATGAGTTACGACCCTGCAGATGCACTACATTATAATTTTTTCACTACTACTGATGGAATAAAAGAAAAATACAAAGCCAAAGATGAAGAGTTTGATGTTCCGCAACGACTGCTTGATTTAATTGAGAAAAAAGATTTTGGCAGGTATGCTGAAAATGGATCTGTTAGGGTTTCATTCCTTACCAACAATGATATTACAGGAGGTAATTCCGGCAGTCCCGTAATTAACGGAGAAGGCGAAATTATTGGTGTTGCCTATGATGGAAATTGGGAAGCAATGACAGGCGATTTGGTTTTTGATGCTAAACTAAAACGAACCATTTGTTGTGATATCCGTTACGTACTTTTCATCATTGATAAGTACGCAGGGGCACAAAACATCATCAATGAGTTGAAAATAAAAAACTAACTCAACTTTTGAAATGTCTGCCACCAACGGTCGGGCATATCTTCATTACAGGCTGTTTGATAATCGCTATACGAGCAAGGCACTAAATGGTGCCTTTCGTATTTTATTCTTTTATTGGGTGGGTATGGTACTTCCATCCACCAGCGCTCACTTTTATTACTCTTATAAAATACCAATTCGTGTTTCTGCTCCTGCAATATTACACGATACTTAGTATAATCCGTTTTATCACCGATAGGGAAATCTTTTTTACGACTGTAAAAGCCATCTATAAAATACCATATCATTTGAGCAACCAAATGGCTGGTTTGATTACGGTTATCCAAAGAGGGATTTGTTTCATAAAATCCGATGGAAGAAAGTTTGTCACTAAAACCTGCATAACGCGCTATTTGACAAGCTTCCTCACCATAAAAACCATTCGGTGATGAATTATTATTCGCAGGCGCATCGGGTTGGCGAATGGCCGAAATATCAAAACTTACAATATCCGCGTTGCGAACAATAGGCTCAACCTCTTCAATATTTGCTCTTACTTGTCCAAGTCGATAGGAATCAAAAAACAACTTCGACATCAAGTCAAGCGCCTTCGGATCAACAAAATAACTTTGGTATCCGATATTGCTGAAATTGAATAAATAATTTGGTTGGTGTAAAATAATTTTACCCAAATAGGTTTGTGAATTGAGCTCTCCATCAGCATCTCCAATATCTAAACGAGAGTCAATTGCAACAATGTTTACTATCTGTTCCAATTTTTCATAGGCAATATAATTCGCATAAGTTAAATCCTGACTGCCACCAATAACAATGGGAACAATATTCTTTTTCACCAATTCCTTGATGCTTGAACTCAAAGCAAAATAGGTATCTTCTATACTGTATCCAGGGTTTATATTTCCTAAGTCGGCAATGTTTAAATCATAAGCTCCCTTCATCAACTTATACAAACTTTTGCGGACCTCATCAGGGGCACTTCCACAACCAATATTGTTTACTGCCTGCCTTTCTTCTTTCACTCCAATAATAGCAAGCTGAATCTTCTTCATATCTGGGAAACCGGATTTTTCAGTATGTACTGAAAAAACGGTGGCGAGAGAATTTTCAATTTCTTCTCCACCAATATTTCCCAAATCAATGGGCGAAAAATATTCGGCAATGGCTTGCATTATTTTTTCTTAGTTGTTGTTTTTGCTTTCTTTTTTGCAGCAACCTTTTTAGATGCTGTCTTCTTTTTAGCAGCTGGCTTTTTCTTTGCTGCACTTGACGCTTTTTTAGGGGCCGTTACCGCTCCTTGCTTTTTCTTGAACTTATTTCCTTTGCTTGCCGCTTTAGGATCGTTTGAAATATCAATACACTCTTGCAAGGTCAAAGCCTTGGGGTCAACACCTTTGGGTAATTTGAAATTATCCTTTCCTATAACCAAATAAGGTCCCCATCGTCCATTCAATAATTGAACTTCAGTATTTTCAGGAAATGTTTTAATGAATTTATTTGCATCTGCTTCGCGCTTTGCGTGTATCAATTCAATAAGACGTTCAGTGTTTACTGTCATTGGATCATCTTCCTTTTTCAAGGAAACAAATTTCCCATCGTGCTTCACATAAGGACCAAATTTTCCAATGGCAACCATCATTTCTTTGCCTTCAAATTCACCTGCTGTTCGGGGTAATTTAAACAAATCAAGTGCTTCTTCAATGGTTATGCTTTCCAAGCGTTGTCCGGCACGTAAACTTGCAAATCGTGGTTTGTTTTCGGCATCATCTCCCTCACCCAATTGCACCAGATCGGAAGAGCACACGTCTGAACTCCAGTCACTAGTCTTGATCTCGTATGC
>CAIMGI010000097.1 GCA_903840505.1 uncultured Bacteroidota bacterium | reverse complement strand
CGGTAATTGTTCCGTTTAGAGAGAACAAAATTGGAGGTAAACGGAAAGAGTAGATATCATCACTTCCTTTTCCACCTGCACGGTTTGAAGTAAAGTAACCTTGTTGTTTTGATCCTTGGAAAATGATACCGAAATCATCTCCAGCAGAATTCAAAGGGAATTTCATATTTTGAACATTGGTAAAAGCTTCGCCACTTTTCTCTGCTTTAAAAATATCCAATCCACCCATTCCTGCTAAACCATTTGATGAAAAGTATAAAGTTCCATCAGCAGCTATATAAGGATACATTTCGTCTCCTGCAGTATTGATAGTTGAACCTAAATTAACTGGTTTACCCCAAGCTTTTGTTTTTTTATCGAATTCAACTTTCCAAATATCTCTTCCACCCATACCGCCTGGTAAATCAGTACCACAAAAATAAATAGTTGTTTCGTCATCATTAATAGAAGGATGTCCAACACGACCAGTATCGGTAGATAAGTTCAAGTTTACAGCATCACCCCAAGAAGTTCCTTTTTTATCAGAATAAAAAACGGCACAACCCAATGTCTTTTTCTCAACATCACAACGCGTAAAATAAATTCTAGAACCTTTTTTGTTTACTGTAGATGCTCCTTCATTGTCGCCCGAGTTAAGTCCACCTGCAATAATAGCAGGAGTACTGTAAGCTCCTTTTTTATCAATTTTAGTTTCGTAAATATCGGTAAAACTTTGGCCTGTAGTTCCATCAGCTCCATTTCCTGTAGCTCCTTCACGCGCTGAAGTGAAATATAAGGTTAAGTATTTTTTGTCTGCAAATGTTGGCGAAAAATCTTGGGATTTCCCATTTATCTGAGCTACGTTGTTAACTTCATAACGAGTAGGATTATCTTTCCATTTTTGAGCCATTTCACAAGACTTAGCTCCTTCAGTACCTCTTACGTCAGAAGGAACAGCTTTAGCATATTCGTTATAATCAACAATTGCCTCGCTGTATTTTTCGTTTATTTTTTTAGCGTCTGCTAAATATAAGGTAGCTATTGGATCAGGATATTTAGCCTTAATAGCTTTTGCAAACCAAACTTCAGCTTGCTTAGGATCGTTTACTAAACGATAACAATCTGCTGTCTTGAATGTCATTTCAGCCTTTTTTGTCTTATTCTTTTCTTTAGTAGCTGCTTTCTTATACAATTCAATCGCATTGAAATACTGATTAGAATTATACATTTTATCTGCTTCTTTATTCTGAGCACTTACCGTAGTAGAACCACAAGCAAGAAATAAAGCAACAACAGTAAACAATTTAACAATTTTCATAATTTGTTTTTTTTTGGTTATACAATTTTGCGGTGCTAAGATAAATAAATTATTCATGCAAACAACAAATAATATTTATTTTTTATCAAAAAGACATTAAAAACAAGTAAAAAAGTAGTCAAAGAGTATAGTAATTACTGTCAAATCTAACATTAGTTATTAGAAATAACCTATAATGAATTTAACTTTTCGATAAAATTAATGGTATTTTCACTTAATTCTTCCTTAACCTCAGCATAACACTTTTTTACCTCGGCCCTTGTCTTTAATTTTTGAGCGGCATTAATTTTACCAATTAACACATCTGCTACTTCTACTACCTCGTCTATTATAGACTCGACTTCTTTTTCATTTTGCCCTTTATTACGATACAGTGATTCATAACATTCATCAATTACATCAGCCAATAACTCATTGATATCCTTTTTAATTTGTCTTCGATTTGCCATTTTTATTTATTTTATAACGTTTATATTATTTAAGTGCACTCAATTGTTCCTCAATTACTTTTATTTTAGCCAAAGCATCTGCCTCTTTTTTACGCTCATTCTCCAATAATTCGGGTTTTGCATTTGAAACAAATTTCTCGTTTGTTAACTTTTTCAATACACTGCCTAAAAAACCTTTATTGTATTCCAACTCTTTTAATAATCGCTCCTTCTCAGCTACAATATCAATATTTTGAGATAAAGGAACATAAAATTCTGAATTGTTTATTAAAAATGAATTTGCTCCTTCCGCCTTTTCAGTAACATAATCAAAACTACTCAAATTACATAATTTCACAACAATCCCATCGTAAGTCTTATTGATTTCGCTTTGGTTTACTTTCTCAAACAGTTGCAACTTCTCTTTTGGAGAAATATTTTTATGTTTTCGAATGTTCCTAATAGTTGTAATAAGCTCCATCATTACATCAAAATGCTTTAAAATCGAAGGATTACTATTATTAATTGCAGGCCATTTTGCAACAATAATACATTCCTTCTCTGAACGTTCATTTATCAAATGCCATATTTCCTCTGTGATAAAAGGCATAAAAGGATGTAATACTGTCAATATTTTTTCAAAAAACACAATGGTTGTTTCATAGGTTTCTTTATCAATTGGCAAGGATTTACCATCTACAAATTCAGGCTTAATCATTTCCAAATACCAAGCACAGAAATCGTCCCATACCAATTTATAGGTAGTCATTAATGCTTCGCTCATCCTGTATTTCGAATACAAATCATTAATTACCTCCAATTGCTCATTGAATTTCGCATCAAACCATTGAATAGCTATTTCATTTGTTTCGCCCCGCTTAATATCAGCAGATATTTCCCAACCTTTTATCAATCTAAATGCATTCCAAATTTTATTGGAAAAATTCCTTCCTTGTTCACACATACTTTCATCAAAAGGAAGGTCGTTACCAGCAGGCGAACACAACAACATTCCTACACGTACGCCATCCGCACCAAACTTCTCAATCAAATCAATCGGGTCGGGAGAATTCCCTAAGGATTTACTCATTTTCCTACCTTGTTTATCGCGAACAATACCGGTCAGGTAAACATTTGTAAAAGGCTTCTTTCCTCGGTATTCATATCCCGCAATAATCATCCGCGCTACCCAGAAAAATAAAATTTCGGGAGCTGTTACTAAATCATTTGTAGGGTAATAGTAGTTTATATCCTTTCCATCGGGATTTTTAAATCCATCAAATACGCTTATTGGCCATAACCAGGAAGAGAACCAAGTATCCAATACATCTTCATCTTGTTTCAGATGTTGGATGTTGGATGTTGGATGCTGAACTTTATATGCAACTAAAGCTTCAGCGTGAGTCTTTGCCACCACAGTATTTCCTTTATCATCGTACCAAGCCGGAATTTGTTGTCCCCACCATAACTGCCGAGAGATACACCAGTCGTGTACGTTTTCCATCCAATGCTTATATGTGTTTACAAATTTTTCAGGAATCAATTTAATCTCCCCATTCACCACATTTTCTAAAGCCGGTTTCGAAATGGTATCCATTTTCAAAAACCATTGCATCGATAGCTTAGGTTCGATAACAGCATTGGTACGTTCGCTATAACCAACTTTATTTTTTATATCTTCAATTTTTGCTATCTGCCCCATCTCCTCCAAATCTTTCGCTATTTTTTTACGGACAGCAAAGCGGTCTTCACCTACATAAAATTGAGCAGCGGCACTCATTTTTCCATCAGCAGCAATCGTATCTATCACTTCTAATTTGTGCTTTAAACCTAAATTGTAATCGTTTATATCGTGAGCTGGTGTAACTTTCAATGCGCCTGTTCCAAATTCAAGATCAATATAGGTATCAAATATAATAGGTACCGAACGCTTAACCATTGGGATTATACATCGCTTTCCTTTTAAATGCTTGTAACGTTCATCATCAGGATGCACGCAAACAGCAGTATCTCCAAGTATTGTTTCGGGGCGGGTTGTCGCTACCGTTATCCACTCATCCGAATTTTCAATTTTATATTTTACATAATACAATTTCGAGTTAACTTCTTTATGAATTACTTCTTCATCCGAAACAGCTGTTAATCCTTGTGGATCCCAATTTACCATTCGAACACCACGGTAAATTTGTCCTTTATTATATAAATCAATGAACACGTCAATAACAGCTTCACTCAAATCATCTTCCATTGTAAAACGAGTACGGTCCCAATCGCAAGAAGCTCCTAACTTTTCGAGCTGCTTAAGAATAATTCCTCCATATTTTGTTTTCCATTCCCAGGCGTGCTTTAAAAATTCTTCGCGGGTCAAATCTGTTTTCTTTATTCCTTTTTCAGCTAATAATGCTACCACTTTTGCTTCCGTAGCAATCGAAGCGTGGTCTGTTCCCGGAACCCAACAAGCATTTTTTCCTTGCAAACGTCCTCTGCGAATCAAAACATCCTGTATTGTGTTGTTTAGCATATGCCCCATATGCAATACTCCTGTAACATTAGGAGGAGGTATTACGATGGTATATGGTTCACGCTCATCGGGTGTAGATTTAAAAAATTTGTGCTTTATCCAATGGGCATACCATTTGTCTTCTATCAGTTTAGGGTCGTATATTTTTGGAATTTCCATATATTTTTTTTTCCTTCGTGCTTCATTGATTTAATTTGCAAAGCTATTAATTTTTAGTTTTTATAATTCAATCAACTATGGCACGATTTATGCTGTAATATTACCATTAAAAATAAGAATTTATGAAAAAGTTATTTTATATTGTTTGTGTTCTGCTTGTTAACTCTTTCTTTGTAAAGGGGCAAACAACTGCACCTACTACCATTACTCCAGCAGCACCTTCCATAACTGCTACCAACCCCAATGCACCTGAAATAACATTTGATAAGGACATACACGATTTTGGAGCCATAGAAAATGGCGGAGATGGCACCTACGAATTTAAATTTAAAAACACAGGCAAAGAGCCATTGATTATTAGTAGCGCAAAAGCTTCTTGTGGATGTACTGTTCCAACTTGGCCTAAAGAACCAATACTAGCAGGAAAGTCATCTACTATAAAAGTAATGTATGATACTAAAAGAACCGGAAGTTTTACAAAACAGATTACCATTACTTCCAATGCAAAAACAGCAAACAAAATAATTACGATAAAAGGTGTAGTGAAAGCTGCTCCTGTTGAAGAAACTTTTCCTGCAAAAAAGACGGGGGCAGGATCGCCCTTTGAAAATAAATAACATTTAAAAACAACTAATCTAAAAACAACACACAATGAAAAAATCAATTTTATCTCTAAGTTTAGTATTCTGCACCATTCTTGCAGTTAATGCTCAAAGCACAACAACTCCTGCTACTGTTGTACCAGCTACGGCTACAGTAGAAAATCCAAATGCTCCAGATCTTAAGTTTGAATCTGAAACTGTAGATTATGGAACAATTGAGCACAATGCTAATGGAGACAGGGAGTTTAAATTCAAAAATGTAGGTAAAGAGCCTCTAATCATAACAAATTGTCAAGGTTCTTGCGGATGTACTGTACCAACTTGGCCTAAAGAGCCAATTAAGCCAGGAGCTTCTGCAGCTATTAAGGTTCACTATGCTACTGATAGAGTTGGTGCTTTTGAAAAAACAATTACTGTTAATTCAAATGCTAAAACACCTGTAAAAGTTATTAAAATTAAAGGGGTTGTTAAACCAGACCCAACACCTGCAGCGGGAACTGTAACACCGGCACCTGCAACAGCTACACCGGTTGCTTCACCTGATAAAAAATAGTAAAAAATAATATTTATTACTTTTGTCCCGAACAGAACTAATTCTGTTCGGGATTTTTATTTTGAATTATGCCAAAAGTTTCAAAAAAAGGTGAGTCAATGCCATCTTCACCCATAAGGAAATTAGTTCCTTATGCAGAAAAAGCAAAATCAGAAGGGAAAAAGATATACCACTTAAACATTGGTCAACCGGATATTGAAACTCCGGAGACTATGCTAAATGCAATCAAAAATTTCAGTCCGAAAGTTGTAGAATATAGTCACAGTGCGGGTATAGAAAGCTATAGAAGAAAATTAGCAAACTATTATAACGCCTTTAACATCGATATTGATTATACGGACATTATGATTACCACCGGAGGGTCGGAGGCGATCGAAATTGCTCTTATGGCTTGCTTAAACAATGGTGATGAACTCATTATTCCTGAACCATTTTACGCAAATTACAATGGATTTGCCTGTCAAGCAGATGTAAAAATTGTACCAGTTCGTTCATATATAGAAAATGGATTTGCATTGCCTCCTATAAGTGAGTTCGAAAAAAAAATAACGCCTAAAACAAAGGCTATTATGATTTGTAATCCTGGTAATCCCACTGGATACTTATACTCACGAGAGGAGTTAGAATCATTAAAAGAACTTGTTTTAAAATACGATTTGTTTCTTTTCTCGGACGAGGTATACAAAGAGTTTTGTTACGACAACAAAGAGTACGTATCGGTAATGCATCTAAAAGGAATAGAGAACAATGTGGTACTTATGGATTCTATATCCAAAAGATACAGTGCTTGCGGAGCAAGGATTGGCGCATTGATATCAAAAAACAAAGAAGTAATGAATACCGCATTGAAATTTGCGCAAGCAAGGTTAAGTCCGCCTACATTTGGACAAGTAGCTGCCGAAGCCGCAATTGATACTCCACAGTCGTATTTTGATGCAGTAAAAAAAGAATACGTTTCCAGAAGGGATTTCGTAATAGAGAAACTAAACAAAATGGACAATGTTTTTTGTCCGAATCCCAGTGGTGCATTTTATTGCATTGCACGCTTACCAATTGATAATGCAGATAAATTTTGCCAATGGTTACTGGAAGATTTTAGTTATAAAGGACAAACAGTAATGCTTGCTCCAGCAACAGGCTTTTACTCTACTCCAGGTGCCGGAATTAACGAGGTACGAATTGCATACGTGTTGAATATTGAATCATTAACAAACGCAATGGAATGTTTAAGTGAAGCATTAAAAGTTTATCCAGGAAGAGTTTAGTTTAATAATTTCCATAAAAAAAGCGTCACAAATTATTTCGTGACGCTTTTTTTATCTAGTATATCAAGTAACTTATCCGTGCATCATTGAACCTGCCATTCTTTTGTTTTTTTTAGCACGAGCTTTATGTTGTGATCTAGTGCCACAATTTGCTTTGGGAGCACAAGATTCTAACACAAATCCTGAAACTGCTACAGCCATAAATAAAACCATTATTCTATAGGTAAATATTTTTTTTATTGTTTTCATTTTTTTAATTTAATATGTATGATTTTATTACGATACAAAACTACTTAATAAATACTTAATTGTGTTTACCGTTAACTAAATAAAGTGTAACCCAAATGAAGAAAAAGCTAAGATGGGAATATTTTATTGGGATTGAGTATGTTGTTAGGATCAAATACATTCTTAATACCCTTTTGAAGCTCTATTGTTTTTTTTGAAAAAACAATATCTATATACTCCTTTTGAACCCAACCGATACCATGCTCGCCAGAAATTGTGCCACCCAACTTTTTACATAATTGAAATATTTCTCTAATGCCCTTTTGTATTTCATTTTCCCAAAAATCTTGGCTTAATTCGCCTTTAATAATATTTATATGCAGATTACCATCACCTGCGTGACCATAGCAAACCGATTTAAAACCATACTTCTCCCCTATTTGTTTCACCCCAACTATTAACTTAGGAAGTTCTGCTCGAGGCACCACCGTATCTTCCTCTTTGTAAACAGAATTTGCCCTCACTGCCTCAGCTACCTTTCTGCGAAGTCGCCACAAATTTTCTTTTTGTTCTGTAGTTTCTGCAAATAGTATTTCATCGCAATCAAAACCCTGCATTACTTCCGAAATTTTTTCACAGTCTTTAAACAGTGTATCCAAATCATTGCCATCCACTTCAACAAGCAAATGGGCAAGAATTGCATCGGGAACAACAATATTTGTCCCTTCATTAAATTTCAAACTCCAATCAATAGCATCTCTTTCCATAAACTCCATCGCTGAAGGGGTAATTCCTTGACGAAAAACCGCAGATACTGCTTCACAAGCTTTTTCATAAGAAGTGAAAGGTACCAACATTACCAAATTGTGCTTTGGATACGGAATGAGCTTAAAAACAATTTTTGTTATTACGCCCAAAGTGCCTTCACTTCCAACCATTAGCTGGGTTAAATTATATCCAGTCGAATTTTTTAAAACGTTTGCGCCTGTCCAAATTATTTCACCGGTGGGAAGTACAACTTCTAAGTTGAGTACATATTCTTTTGTAACACCATATTTTACAGCTTTTGGACCGCCTGATGACATCGCTAAATTTCCACCTAAAAAGCAACTGCCTTTACTTGCAGGATCGGGAGGATAAAATAATCCTTTTTCCTTAACAGCTTCCTGAAAAACTTCATTAATCACCCCAGGTTCAACAGTAGCTTGTAAATTGCGTTCATCAATTTCAATAATGGTATTAAAACGTTCCATTGAAAGAATAACTCCTTTGCAAACAGGTAATGCTGCACCACTAAGACCGGTTCCGGCACCACGAGGTGTTAGGGCTATTTTATGCTCATTACAAATTTTTAGAATTTCAGAAATCTCCTCGGCTAACCTCGGTTTTATAACTACTTCCGGAAAAAATTTCAAATCTTCTGTTTCATCGTGTGAATAATTTGTAAGCGATTCATTATCCAGTAATACAAAACCATCACCCACAATTTTTTTAAATTGCAAAATGATTTCGGGCGTAAGTGCAGAATATGACATTGTCTAAAATTTTGTTTCAAAAATACTTATTGTACTTTTGTTTTGAACCTGTTTTATGTTTTTTATTTTATCAAAGTTACTTCATTTTTTAATTGCTCCGCTTACTTGGATAGTGCTGTTTTTCTGTTTTTATTTTTTCAGCAAAAACGAAAAAAACAAAAAGAGGTATTTAATTACTGGAATAGCATTCATATTCTTTTTTTCAAACTCGTTCATATTGGATGAATGTATGCGTAAGTGGGAAATCCCGGCTGTGAGTATTGCAGACTTGCCGCAAGCACAATATGAAGCTGCAATAGTACTTGGAGGAATGAGCTTTTACGATGGTAAACTTCATAGAATACAATTTACTCGTAGTGCCGATAGATTGTTTCAAGCAATTGATTTATATAAATCGGGCAAAATAAAAAGAATTATTTTCGTAGGTGGTTCAGGAAGCATACTACACAGTGAGGAGAAAGAGGCTTTTTTTATTAAAGAATATTTACAAAAAATACAGTTTCCAGATTCGGCACTATTGATTGAAAGCGAGTCGAAAAACACACACGAAAATGCTGTGTTTGTGAAACCAATATTACCTTTCAGCAAAGCTAGGTATTTGCTTGTGACTTCTGCATCACATATGCGAAGAAGTTTAGCTTGTTTTAAAAAAGAAGGAATTGCGACATATCCCTATAGTGTAGACAGATATAGTGGTCCGAGAAAATTCGAATTTGATCATTTAATAATACCCAACATTGGAGCACTCCAAGAATGGACTGTCCTTATTCACGAAATGGTAGGATATATTACTTATAAAATTGAAGGATATATTTAAAACAAACTCCACACCTCTTTTTCAAGCCCTATAAACAATCCATTTTCATTAATTTTTACAGCATATTTTTGCAGTTTTCCTGAACAGTTTTCAGAATGACTATCGCCAGTATTTAAGTCGAATTTATAGCGATGATAAGGACAAATTATTTCATTTTCTTCGGTACAGACTCCATTATGTAAAGGAAATAACTGATGGGGACATTGATTTTTCAATGCATAGAAATTCATTTTTGTTCTTACCAAACAAAGTTCATCTGTATCCACTACCACTTTGATAGCACAACCTATTACTACAGCGGATTCTGCTTCCTGTAAGGAGGAAAATAATTTAAACCACTTTGTTTTTTTCTTTTTAGAAAACATCCTGAACAAAATTATATATTTAAAACAAAAGCACCATCTTCTAAAACATTAAAGCATTTTTTGTCCATCTTTTCACAGTCTTGCTGCCATTTTTTTGCTTTGTAAAAGGAGTTGGAGGAATCTATAATGAAGTATTCGCAATCAAAACAAGTAAGTAAACTGGCAATTTTTTGTTTTGAATTATTACTCAGTATTATATAATCAATTTTCATTCGAGTCTTGCCGGGTTGTTTTTTTAATACAAGTGCGCTATTCACAATTAGTATTTTTTTATTATTGAACATCATAAAATTATCCTTTTTATAAAATGCACTCTCACTATAATCTTTGGCTACAAATTTGTGCTGAACCACTCCTTGCTCCCACCAATTGTGGTAAACGTGAAAAAGCATCGTGCTTTTATTTTTATATAACAAGGTATCCGACACAAAATAATTTTTATCGCCTTCAATAAAATCGATTGCAGATTGCTTTTTTATGCTGTAAACTACAAGTTGACTATTTGTTGTCTCATCATATTTTTCAATAATTTGAATGGAAAGGAATATTACAAAAAAAGATAAAGATAAATGTATCAAATAGTGCCTCTTTTGAAAAAAGAAAACAACCATACAAATTAGCATTCCATATACTAACCAAGTTTCGAGTATACCAATTGAAACACCTTCCACTATAGCATAGGGAGCATTTTCAAAAACAATAACTGAAGTATTTAAAAAGGAAATGAGTTGCGACAATAACCACGCAATCCAAGTACCTAAAAAAGTAATTTTAGAAACAATAAGCAAAAGTATACCTAAATACAATATTAAAGCTGAAAGTGGTATTACAAGCAAATTACTCAGTAAAAAATAATTTGGAAACTGATGAAAATAAAGTAACCCAAGTGGAAAGGTTGCTAATTGTGCAGCAATGGAGACCGTAGTAACTGTCCATATTTGATCCAATAACCAATTATTGGTTTCAAGTAAATTATAAATACCGGGTTGAAGCATTACAATTCCGAAAACAGCCAAAAATGAAAGTTGAAAACCTACCTCCATAATGAGATATGGGTTGATAATAAGTAATAAAAGAGCTGATGCTGCCAATGTATTATAAACATTGGTATAGCGATTGAATAATTTACCTACAATTATAAAACTAAACATTGTAGCAGCGCGCATAACAGAGGGCGACAAACCTGTTAAGCAAGCATAAAACCAAAGCACCAAAACTAAAATAATTGCCTTTATTATTTTTCCATTTTTAAATTTATCGAGAAAAAAAAGTAATTTCAATAACACCACATATATAATGGCTATGTGTAAGCCCGAAACAGAAAGTACGTGTAAAGCGCCACTGCTTGAGTAAGCAGATATAATTTCGGGATTCAATTTATCTTCAAAACCCAATATAAGAGCCGAGCCAACGGCAAACTCATTTCCTATTATATTATACTTTTTAAATACATCCAAAAAATAATTTCGCAGATTAATAGAGACGTTTAATATAAAATTGCCTTCATTATTATTTGTATGTATCCATTTTTGATTTGACAAATAGCATTGATAAAATACATTGTGAAAAGCAAGGTATTGTTTATAGTTAAACTCTTGCGGATTTTTAGGAGAATCAATACTCTTAAATGTAGGATTGATAATCAATACATCCCCATACTTTATTTTTAATGAGTTGCTGTCCTTTTGAAAATACAGCATTGCTTTTCCCTTTGTTGAAATCCACTGACCTTGTTTTTCTATCGAAATTACTTCAACAATTGTTTTCAATGTTTTCTCTTTTTCAACAAAGGATTCTATTACCCTTACTTTTGCAATTTGATTAGATTGGATATTGGGTCCAAAATGAGCCGAATAATTCATTTCATTATTGAAGCGTGTTAACTGAAAGGCAATAATAAAAATGGATAAATGCAAGGTCAGACCAGCCAACCACCTATAATTAAAGGGTAACTTAAACCTTGTATTTACAAGAAGTTGAAACGCCAACGATGTTCCTAAAATAAGGGGCCAAAATGGAATTTCAATTTTACCGTATATATACACCAATATACCCGCCAAGAAAGGTAGTAAAATTCTAAAAAGTGGTATTTGATTTTTTAAAGCCAGCATTACTTTGTTTTCTTGAATGAAAATTGCATCGCTTTGCTTTTATAATTTATAAGTGCTGAGTATTTCTTCAAAATATCTCCTCCTAGCACACCGTCAATTGGTTTTAACTTAAGACTCATATACGTTTTATTTACGTGCGCAAGGTCAAGTAAGAGAACATTGTAGTTTTTCAAAACCAACTCTCCCAATTTAAATTCTTTAATTTTAAAATCGTGACTTTGCATAGAACTTGTTCCAAGACCAGACGACAAATTTTCATTTTTGTTAAAGGCCTTTTGTGTCGTGAACTTGTTCATTCTGTTTACATCAAAAACTGTTTGAGAAGCACCCGTATCAATCAGCAAATTAGCAGTTTTACCATTTACTGCAGCCTTTATTAACAGATGACAACCTGCTGGTTTTATAGATAATATTTTAATCTTAATTGTTGTTACCATACATTCCTATAAGATAAAATGCCCCGCATAAGCGAGGCATTTTACACAATTAATATCAGTATTACTTAAGCTACTACTTTCATATTGTCAAGCACTTCCATAACCTGTTTAACCGCATCTGCCGACTCCTTTAACAACTTCATTTCAGCATCATTTAATTTTAACTCAATAATGCTTTCGATACCATTTTTACCCAATATTACCGGAACGCCCAAGTAAATATTTTTCATTCCATACTCTCCATTCAACAAAGCGCAAACAGGGAAAATTCTTCTTTGGTCTCTCACAATTGCTTCAACCATTTGAGCTGCTGCTGCACCCGGTGCAAACCAAGCAGATGTACCCATTAAATTCACTAACTCTCCACCGCCTTTTTTAGTTCGTTCAATGATTGCATCCAACTTAGATGCTTCAATTAACTCCGTTACAGGAATTCCTGCAACAGTTGTATAGCGTGGTAGTGGAACCATTGTATCACCGTGTCCACCCATTAAAACAGCTTTAATATCTTTTGGAGAAACATTTAATGCCTCAGCCAAAAATGCACTATAACGAGCCGTGTCCAAAATTCCCGCCATACCAAATACCCTGCTTGAAGGAATTTTAGCCGTAAGGAATGCACAATAGGTCATTACATCCAAAGGATTGGATACAACAATTATTTTTGCATTGGGTGAATATTTAATAATATTTTCTGTTACAGACTTAACAATTCCGGCATTGGTAGCGATAAGATCATCACGACTCATACCGGGCTTTCTTGGCAAACCTGAAGTAATCACAACGACTTCTGAATTTGCTGTTTTGGTATAATCATTTGTATATCCTATTACACGTGAATCATACAAATTAATAGGAGCAGTTTGCCACATATCGAGCGATTTCCCTTCTGCTACACCTTCTTTAATATCAATAAGTACAACCTCATTTGCCAATTCCTTATGAGCGATAACGTTTGCACAAGTTGCACCAACATTTCCAGCTCCAACTACTGTAACTTTCATTTTTTATTTTTTTTGAGTGAATATTCTTTTTAAAACTTCGGCTAAAGTAATAAACTACTTTTTTTAAAAAAAGTTATTTAGCACAAAAAACGCAAAATAAAATACCTTAGGCTTTGAAACGATTCATATCAATTCCTTTTTACCGCAAACTAAATAAAGTGGAACTTGAATTTCTCCTTGTGTAATTACTTGTACATTTACACAAGCAAACGGGAAAAAAAATGGAATATTAAGCATCTACTGTTTGTTTTAATGATTATATTTGCATATGCTACTTAAACAATAGCTAATTATGATGGTAAGAAAAGCGACAGTACTTTTTATTTTTTTGTTTATTATCGGTAAAGTAGCAATGGCACAATTAACCGCTAATGGCGCAGGAAAAGCTGTAGTTACGCAATATACAAACGTTTCTCCAAACGATACGATTTATATTTTTTGTGGCATAGATGCTAATGGAAATCCCAATATGGGCTCCTTAACGGCCACACCAATTGGAGGAATGCCGAATTATAATTTCGATTGGCAAAAATTCAACCCTAACACCTATGTATATGATCCATATGCAAATACAAATGGATTAACTTCAACCATTAACAATTTAGGAGATGGAGGATATAACGTTACCATTACGGATGCAAATGGCAATAAACAATGTATGCGTGCTTGGGTTTATATTGACAGCATTATACCTAGAATTAGCCCTATCCAGTCGCGATGCGATACTATAAAACTAAATGCTACCATAGGGAAGGCTGCACCTTTTGTTTATTATGACCCACCAGCAACTTCACTATTAATTGACGCAAACACTACTATAACAGTATGTTTTGATGCTTTACATACCTATGTTTCTGACTTAGGATTTTTTCTTATTGGCCCACCTGCTTGTGGTAGCCCAAGTTTTGCATTGGCTGATCCAATTGCAGCCACAAATGGTGGTGCGAATTGTAACTCTGGGGATGATGTTATTGGTTTATGCTTTACAACAGCTAGTGCAACACCTTTTAATGGTTGTGTTCCTGCTGTCCCACATTCATTAACAGGAACTTTTGCTTCCAACAACCCTTGGAATCCCATTTATGGCTGCGATGCTGCTTCACCCGGCTGGACTGTTCAAATTTACGACTGTGTGGGTGCGGATGTGGGTACACTTACACACGCATCTATTTCATTCTCCGGGCAAGGGCCTTGTGGCCCAACTTCTATTTTTTATGATTCAGGTGTTATCAACTCGATTATAAATGACAATTCTTGTTTACCTGGTAACGCTTCAATGTACATTGTTCCTCCCGGAATACCGGCAACACATACAATGAACCTCCCACCTGTTACATTTATTTGGACATCAAATCCTGTTATGGCTATACCCTACAACACAGATTCATTAAATACTGCTATTTATAGTAATCAATTACCACAACAAGATGCGTGGTTTTATTTAGAAGCAACAGACAGTTTAGGTATTTGTATCAAAAAGGATTCTGCAAAATATACCTTCCCTATTTTACAGGCTACTATGCAATTTGCTGATGATACTTGTGGGACTGGAGAAGGAAAAGCAAAAGTTACTGTTACAGGTGGGAAAGCTCCCTATATTTATGTTTGGGATGATGCACAAGCTCAGACAGCAGACTCTGCAATTAATTTACTAATGGGTGTTTACAATGTAGTTGTTACTGATTCAAACCACTGTACAGTTTCATCAACTGTTACCATATCCACAATGCCTTTGCCCATTGCCGAATTTTCACCTACACCTGATGTAATTAGTTTACTTGACCCGGTTTGTTTATTTGTAAATAAATCGAAAAATGCAATAAAATATCTTTGGAATTTTGGTGATGGTGACACCTCTACTGCTTTTAGTCCCGAACATAAATATACTCAAGAAGGTACATACGAAATAAAATTAGTGGTTGAAAATCAATATGGATGTAAGGACAGTGTTACTCACACAATTATTGTTGAATCATATTTCACCTTTTATATTCCAAACGCCTTCAGGCCAAATGCCGATGGATTAAATGATGAGTTTATACCAAAAATGTTTGGGGTAATTAATGATGGTTATGATTTTAGGGTATACAACAGATGGGGAACAGAAATATTCCAAACAAGTGACCCTTTAAAAGGCTGGACAGGAAATGTTGATGGAGGAACGAAAAGGGCGATGAACGAAGTGTATGTTTATGTTATTAAATTTACTGACTTCAAGCTAAAAAAACACAGTGTTGTAGGTCACGTTACGCTGGT
>CAIMGI010000096.1 GCA_903840505.1 uncultured Bacteroidota bacterium | reverse complement strand
TGCATACCATAGAATACGTAAGAACTCCCGCAATGGATTAGCTGTTGTTACTGTTGAGCGTGATGCTTGTGGAGGATGTTTCAATAAAATACCACCACAAACGCATTTGGATATACGTATGCACAAAAAAGTAATTGTGTGCGAACATTGCGGAAGAGTATTGGTTGACGCTGCTATATTAGAAGAAGCTACAGCCTAAGCTTATCTTATTTATAAAAATCGCCTCGCAATTATTTGTGAGGCGATTTTTTTGCTCTACGAAATAATTTTGAACAGTGTTTTTAGTATGAGCGAGAAATCCATCAAAACATTTTTTTCCTTGATATACTTTAAATTAAGGGCCAATTTTGCGGGCATTATTTCCTTAATATACATCTCTTCGGGATTCTCTGAATTACCCAGCAATTCATTTTCATTGGAGTACTCAAGCGAGGCATAATCGGTAATACCCGGCTTTACTGACAGGACCTTTAATTGATCGGGTGTATACATACTCACATACTTCCTCACTTCAGGACGAGGGCCAACCAAACTCATATCACCTATAAGCACATTTATAAGTTGCGGCAACTCATCTATTTTATATTTTCGTAAATAATATCCAATGGGTGTAACACGACTATCACGCGAACCAACAGTAATCAAACCTTTTTTATCAGATCCAATTGCCATCGTACGAAATTTAAAAAGTTTGAAGTCGCTGTTATTGTAACCAACACGCAACTGCTTGTAAAACACACCTCCTCTTGAATCAACCAAAATAAGTATGGCAATAATTAAAAAAAGAGGTGTCAATAGAATGACACCCAGCAAAGAAAAAAATATATCGAACAAACGTTTTAGCATATTAGCCCAATACTTTTTTTACAGCTTTTATAACAGCAGCAATAACTGTATCAATTTGCTCATCGCTTAAATCGTAAAATACAGGCAATGTTATTTCGCGCGAAAAATTATTGTATGTAGTAGGATAGTTTTTAATATCATAACCTTGATTTTTATAAAAACTAAGCATAGGAACCGGAATAAAGTGAACATTAACCGATACGTCTTCATCAAAAATATATTTCATAATCTCATCGCGTTGCGCTTCTGTTATCCCCTTTATTCTCAAGGGAAAAAGGTGATATGAAGTAAGCCTCTCATTTGTTTTATAAACAGGTAGTTCCGCCCAAGCTTCATTAATCAAAGCTTTTGTATACTTCTCGAAAATGGCAGCGCGCTTTACCAATGTATCATTGTCATAACGCTCCAACTCAACCAAACCAATTGCGGCCATAATGTCTGTCATATTGCATTTGTAGCCGGCCTCAACAATATCGTACTTCCAATTTCCTTTTTGCATTTTTGCCAAAGCATCTTTGTTTTGTCCGTGTAAAGATGAAATACAAAGCTTGGCATAAATTTCATCGTTGTTAAATGGTTCAGGCAAATTAAAAGCGATGGAACCGCCTTCGGCAGTACTCAAATTTTTAACCGCGTGAAAAGAAAACACCGATACATCCGTAAGGCTTCCTGTTTTCTTTCCTTTATACTCTGCTCCTATTGAATGTGCAGAATCGGAAAGAACCAATATTCTGCCAAGTAATTTTTGATTTTCAGTTGTCCCATTAAATTTCACTTTTATATCTGCTCTTGAAACCAAGGCATTTATGCTGTCGTAATCACAAGGAAATCCAGCAAAATCAACTGGCATTACCACTTTGGTTTTGTTTGTTATTGCTTTTTCAATTGCAGCAACATTTATATTAAAATCATCAGTATTCGTATCTACAAAAACAGGAGTTGCACCACAATGCATCACAACATTTGCTGTAGCAGAATAAGTATAGGCTGGTAATATTACCTCATCCCCTTCCTTCACACCGTACCAACGCAACATCAGTTCCAAACCTGCTGTGGCAGAATTCAAGCAGATAGTACTTTTATTGCCACAATAAGCGGTTAATAGTTTTTCGAATTTTTTTGTGCGCGGACCAGTAGTTATCCAGCCCGATTTAAGAGCAGCTGTTACTTCATCGATTATTTTTTGATCGATACGAGGAGGTGAAAATGGAATCATACGTTTTGTTTGAATTGCAAAATTAGCATTTTTAGTGGAAGAAATAAGAGAACAATAATTGATACCAATCGATTGAATTTCAGTAATGTTAAAAACTTTAAAACGCTGCTTCACTCATTTCTAGTATTTTTGAGGCACAAAATTTAAGAGTGAAAGATTATTTATCAGAATTAAATGAGGCGCAGCAGCAGGCTGTAATTTCATCGGAAGGTCCGGTGATGGTTATTGCGGGAGCAGGTTCGGGTAAAACACGTGTACTCACCTACCGTATTGCCCATTTGTTGAAAAAAGGAGTTGATTCGTTTAATATACTTGCTCTTACTTTTACAAACAAAGCCGCTCGTGAAATGAAAGAGCGGATTGAAAAAATTGTTGGCGATAAAGAAGCCCGCAACCTTTGGATGGGCACTTTCCACTCCATATTTGCACGCATACTGCGCATAGAAGGAGAGAAACTCGGCTATCCCAGCAATTTTACTATTTATGATACAGACGATTCAAAAAGTTTGATTAAAAGTATTTTGAAAGAGCAAAACTTGGATGAAAAAATATACAAACCGGGCTTGGTTTATAACCGTATTTCCTCTGCAAAAAACAACCTTATCTCCTGGCAAAAATACAATAGCGATACAGATATTCAGTCAGATGACAGGGCTTCCGGAAAACCAAAAATGGGATTGATATATGAACAATATCAAAAACGCTGCTTCAGTTCGAACGCAATGGATTTTGATGATTTATTGTTTAATATGAATGTGTTGCTTAAAAATTTTCCGGATGTGGAAAATAAGTATCAGCACCGTTTTAAATATATTTTGGTAGATGAGTATCAGGATACAAACTTATCGCAATACCTTATTGTAAAAAAACTGGCGGCAGCACACGAAAATATTTGTATTGTGGGCGATGATGCACAAAGTATATATTCCTTCAGAGGTGCAAATATTCAAAACATACTCAACTTTAAAAAGGATTATCCCGAATTAAAAACATACAAGCTTGAACAAAATTACCGCTCAACAAAAAATATTGTAAATGCGGCAAACAGTATTATTGCGAATAACAGAGATCAATTAAAAAAGGATGTTTGGACAAGCAACGATGATGGAGATAAAATAAAAATCATTCGTACACTAACCGATAACGAAGAAGGAAATCAAGTTGCTAATTCAATATTCGATACCAAATACAGCAGACAAGGGCGAAACAAAGACTTTGCCATACTATACCGTACCAATGCTCAATCGAGGGCAATGGAGGAGTCCTTGCGAAGAAAAAACATTCCGTACAAAATTTACGGTGGACTTTCATTCTATAAAAGAAAAGAGATAAAAGATTTATTGGCATATTTTAGATTAACAATTAATGTAAACGATGAGGAAGCCCTTAAGCGTATTATTAATTATCCGGCAAGGGGAATTGGGAATTCAACCATTGAAAAAATTGGAGTAGCAGCAAGTGAAGCGAGTGTTTCCTTTTGGTCAATAATAGAGAACCCGAATGGTTACAATTTGGGAATTAATGCAGGGACATATACTAAACTGCAAGAGTTTACAACAATGATTAAAAGCTTTAAGGTTCAACTGGCTACTCAAAATGCTTTTGATTTGGGTAGCCACATTGCAACCTCATCGGGCATCTTGCGCGAATTTTACAACGATAAATCGCCTGAAGGTGTTAGCAGATACGAGAACATTCAAGAATTATTAAACGGGATGAAAGATTTTTCGGATACCCCTGTTTCGAATGATGATGCTGAAGTGGTAGACGACTCTTTGAGAACGCTTGATAAATTTATGGAAGACATTGCCTTGTTAACCGATGATGAAGCAGAAAACCCGGAGGATAGGGACAAAGTATCACTTATGACCATCCACGCAGCAAAAGGATTAGAATTTCCTTATGTATATGTTGTTGGATTAGAGGAAAATCTTTTCCCATCACAAATGGCATTGAACTCCCGAACAGAGTTGGAAGAAGAGAGGCGTTTATTTTATGTAGCCGTAACCCGTGCTGAAAAATGCCTTACCCTGTCCTACTCTACCAGTCGGTATAAATGGGGGAATGTTACGCATTGCGAACCAAGTCGCTTTATTGAGGAAATAGACTCATCTTATTTAGAACAACCACATTCAAAAAACACAAGCAGCTCACACACCTACAATGACATTGATCCTTTTCAAGATACCAATTTGTATACTCAAAAAACAAATTACAGCAAAGCAAAAACAACAAATCAGCCACCAAAACCTCCAATAGAAAAAAGAAACCTGGTTAAACTTTCAAAAGCATCTACTGTAAATACACCCAATAATGATGCTGGTTTTGAAGGAGATGATACCAGTAAATTACTGGTAGGGCAGCAAGTGGAACACCAGCGATTTGGAACCGGAATAGTTTCAAAATTGGAAGGCGTTTTCCCAAATCAAAAGGCATCTGTAAACTTTACTGCTG
>CAIMGI010000095.1 GCA_903840505.1 uncultured Bacteroidota bacterium | reverse complement strand
TGCTTGACATTTTGTCGCATTTTTGCGACTGGCACAAACTTTGAAATTCAATAGCCGTAAACTTTAAAAAACAATAACTATGCAAACTGGCAAAATAAACGTTCAAACAGAGAACATATTTCCAATCATTAAAAAGTTTTTATACTCCGACCACGAAATATTTTTACGTGAGTTGGTTTCCAATGCTGTTGATGCTTGTCAGAAGCTAAAAACACTTTCGGCTTTGGGCGAATCAAGTGCCGATACTTCTAATTTATTGGTGGAAGTAATTGTAGACAAGGATGCGAAAACAATTACTATTCGCGATAACGGTATTGGTATGACAGGTGAGGAAGTAGTTAAATACATTGCCCAAATAGCATTTTCGGGTGCAGAGGAGTTTGTAAACAAATACAAGGATAAGGCAGAGGCCACCAATGCTATAATCGGGCATTTTGGATTGGGTTTTTATTCGGCCTTTATGGTAGCCGAAAGGGTGGAGATTAAATCATTGTCGCATAAAAAAGATTCAAAAGCAATACTTTGGGAATGTGATGGAAGTCCTGAGTACAAGTTAGAAGAAATTGAAAAAGTAGGTGTAGGAACCGATATTATACTTCATATAGCTGAAGATTCATTGGATTATTTGGAGAAAAATAAGATTGATGGTTTACTTAAAAAATACTGCAAATTTTTACCGATTAACATAAAGTCGGGTACTACTGAAAGTACTGAAAAGGAAGGTGATGTTGAAACAAAAGTTGTAAAGGATAATATTATCAATAATCCTAGTCCGGCTTGGACTAAAAAACCAACGGATCTAAGTGACGAGGACTACAAATCCTTTTACCGTGAATTGTACCCAATGAATTTTGAAGATCCGCTTTTTCATATTCACTTAAATGTGGATTATCCTTTTAATTTAACGGGTGTTTTGTTTTTTCCAAAACTTAAAAAATCAATTGAAGTAAACCGTGATAAAATTCAGTTGTATAGTAATCAGGTTTTTGTTACCGATGCGGTGGAGAATATTGTCCCCGACTTTTTAACTTTATTACAGGGTGTAATTGATTCTCCAGATATTCCCTTAAACGTTTCTAGAAGCTATTTGCAAAGTGATTCAAATGTTAAAAAAATAAGTAACCACATCACCAAAAAAGTAGCCGATAAATTAGAGGAGATATTTAAAAACGACCGAAAGGAATTTGAACTTAAATGGAACGATATTAATTTGTTTGTGAAATATGGAATGCTGTCCGAAGAGAAGTTTTATGAGAAAGCAGTTAAATTCTTCTTGTTTAAGAATACTGCCGATGAGTATTTTACTTTGGAGGAGTATGCTGAGAAAATAAAAGTAAATCAAACCGATAAGGACAATAAGGTAGTGTACTTATATACTAACAATGCCGTTGAACAACACAGTTTTATTAGTACGGCAAAAGATAGAGGCTATGATGTGTTGCTAATGGATGGGCCATTTGACAGTCATTTTGTAAACCATTTGGAAAGTAAATTAGAGAATATCAGTTTTGTGCGTGTAGATGCAGATACAATAGATAAACTGATTAAAAAGGACGAAGTAATACCTTCAAAGCTAAACGAGGAAGAGCAGAATAAGCTGAAGCCGGTGTTTGAAAGTGTATTGCCCAAACAAAAATTTACGGTTGTATTTGAAAGTTTAAATGAGTCGGATAACCCTATGATAATTACGCAACCGGAGTTTATGCGCAGAATGAAAGATATGAGTGCCTTAGGTGGTGGAGGCGGTATGAGTTTTATGGGTAATATGCCCGAGATGTTTAATCTGGTAGTAAATTCCAATCATCCGCTCATCAGTAAAATATTAAATGAAGGCGATGCTGGTAAACAAAACAAGCTAGCAAAGCAAACCACCGATTTGGCTTTACTATCGCAGAATATGCTTAAGGGCGAGGAGTTAACGAACTTTATTAAGCGGAGTTTGGAGTTGATATAAGGAATTGAAGATGGTGTTAATAGCGCCATCTTTTATTTTTATTTTACATTTGCTTGCTAAAAGCAGGCTTTGTGCTAAAAAAATTAAAATTTCGCTTTATGGCAGCATTTGGTAAAATATTGGGTGGTGGAATAGGTTGGGCACTTGGAGGTCCTATTGGTGCCGTTATTGGCTTTGCGTTGGGTGCCGTGGTGGACGATTCAAAGTTTGTGGTGGAAACTACCAATACAAGAATGCCAACACAAACAGGCGATTTTAGTGCCAGTTTGTTGGTTTTGGCTGCTGCCGTAATGAAGGCGGATGGTTCTGTTCTGAAGTCAGAATTGGAGTACGTTAAAAAGTTTTACATAAAGCATTTTGGTCTTGAACACACGCAGGAACAAATGCTGTTGTTCCGCGAAATCATTAAGAAAGAGATTCCTTTAAGTGATGTTTGTTCTCAAATACGCAGGAGTATGGACTATTCCTCACGATTGCAATTAGTTCATTTCTTATTCGGACTTTCAATGGCCGATGGACAAATTCATTCAAACGAGGTTAATATTATTGAGCGTATAGCCGGATTAATGGGTATTAGCTTACCCGATTACAATTCCATCAAGGCAATGTTTTATAGCGATTCGGAAAGCGATTATAAGATTTTAGAAATTACAAACGATGTATCTGATGAGGAAGTAAAAAAAGCATACCGAAAAATGGCTGTTAAGTTTCATCCCGATAAAGTGGCCCATTTAGGAGAGGACATACAAAAAGACGCCAAAGAGAAATTTCAGAAAGTACAACAAGCATTCGAGAATATTAAGAAAAAAAGAGGCATTAAATGACCTTTAAAAAGGAGTTTGTTGACCAAATGGGAAATGTTGTAATTCTTCAACAGCCTCCCAAACGTATTGTTTCCCTTGTGCCTTCACAAACCGAATTGCTTTTTTACTTGGGATTAAAAGATGAGGTAGTGGGCATTACCAAATTTTGTATTCACCCAAATGAAATGTTTCGTAGTAAAACCAGGGTAGGGGGGACAAAGAAATACGACTTCGATAAAATTAGGGCATTGAATCCCGATTTGATTATTGGCAACAAAGAAGAAAACGATCAAGAACAAATTGAGCAATTGATGAAATTGTATCCTGTGTGGATGAGTGATATTAAAACATTGCCCGATGCAATGGAAATGATTTCAATGCTAGGAACCATTATTCAAAAAGAGGATTTAGCAAAGAAATTGGTGCAAAATATTGAAAACGCTTTTGTGGATTTGAAAGAGTTCAGCCCTAACAAAAAAGTATCGGTTGCTTATTTTATTTGGAAAAACCCTTATATGTGCGCTGGTAAAGATACCTTCATTGATGAAGTTTTACAGCATTGTGGACTGGAAAACGTTTTG
>CAIMGI010000094.1 GCA_903840505.1 uncultured Bacteroidota bacterium | reverse complement strand
ATTGGTTGAATTAGTTGTACTGTTCCTTATCATCGTTGTTTCAATACTGTTGGTGCAAGGTACACGAAGAATTCCGGTACAATTTGCTAAGAAAATTGTGGGTAACAAACAATACGGAGGTGTTCGTCAGTATATTCCTTTAAAAGTAAATGCTGCGGGTGTAATGCCAATCATATTTGCGCAAGCAATTATGTTCATTCCATTAACGGTAGTTGGTTTTTCACAAATGGAATCATTGAGTGGTTTTGTTTCTGTGATTAGTGATTACACTGGTTTTTGGCATAACTTTCTTTTTGCTACACTTATTGTTGTGTTTACTTATTTTTATACTGCTATTACAATCAATCCAAACCAAATGGCTGACGATATGAAACGTAATGGAGGTTTTATACCGGGAATTAAACCAGGTAAAAAAACAGCAGAGTTTATCGATTCAGTAATGTCTAAAATTACATTGCCTGGTTCTATCTTTCTTGCATTTGTGGCTATTTTGCCTGCATTTGCATCTAAAGCAGGAATCAATCAACAGTTCTCACACTTTTATGGTGGAACGTCCTTGTTGATTTTGGTTGGCGTTGTGTTGGATACATTACAACAAATTGAAAGTCATTTATTAATGCGCCACTACGATGGTTTGATGAAGTCGGGAAGAATAAAGGGAAGAACATCAAGCACACCGGGAATGGCTAGTTAATAATAGTAAATTGTTTCTTATTAGATGATTTACTACAAAACGAATGAGGAGATTGAGTTAATAAGAGAAAGTTCTTTACTTGTTGCAAAAACATTGGCAGAGGTGGCCAAGGTAATTAAACCCGGTATTACAACGATAACGTTGGATAAATTAGCGGAGGAATTTATAAACGATAATGGTGCAAAGCCATCGTTTAAAGGTTACAACGGTTTTCCATACAGTCTTTGTATATCGCCTAATTCAGTAATTGTTCACGGTTTTCCCGGAGAATATGAACTAAATAATGGTGATGTGCTTTCAGTTGATTGCGGTGTCTTTAAGAATGGTTTTCACGGTGATTCGGCCTATACATTTATGGTTGGTGAAGTGAAACCGGAGACAAAACAACTGTTGAAAGTTACCAAAGAGAGTTTATACAAGGCAATTGAGATGGCCACCATAGGAAACAGAGTTGGAGACATCAGTAATGCCGTTCAAGAACATGCAGAGAAGAACGGTTATTCTGTTGTAAGGGAGTTGGTTGGTCACGGATTGGGAAAAAAATTACACGAAAGCCCTGAAGTACCTAATTACGGAAAAAGAGGCAGTGGGGTGAAGGTTCAGGAAGGTTTGGTGATAGCAATTGAGCCAATGGTTAATATGGGAGTAAAAACAATTATCCAAGACAAGGATGGTTGGACAATACGAACTGCAGACGGGAAACCCTCAGCACACTTTGAACACACCATTGCAATAAGAAAAGATAAGGCAGATATATTATCATCGTTTGATTTTATAGAAGCTGTTTTGAGAGAAAGAAATTTAGAAATAATATAAAAGAAAGATAAATGCCAAAACAATCGTCAATTGAACAAGACGGAACAATATTAGAGGCTTTGTCCAACGCAATGTTTAAAATTGAATTGGAAAATGGTCACGTTATTGTGGGGCACATATCCGGAAAAATGAGAATGCATTATATTAAAATATTACCAGGTGATAAAGTAAAAGTTGAAATGTCACCCTATGATTTAACAAAAGGAAGAATTTCGTTCAGATATAAATAAAAAAGTAAAATGAAAGTAAGAACATCTATCAAAAAAAGAAGTGTTGATTGCAAAATTGTAAGACGTAAAGGGCGTCTATATGTAATAAACAAAAAGAACCCTAAGT
>CAIMGI010000093.1 GCA_903840505.1 uncultured Bacteroidota bacterium | reverse complement strand
CGGAATTAAAAAGAGCATTTTGTATCTCATGTGCATTGGCAACAGGGCAATATGTTACCAATCTTTTAATTGTGTTTTTTTTAGGAGATAAAATACTTCTATTTATTAAACCAATTTTATCCGCAATTTTTGAATTTACTCCATTCATTAAATTGTCGGCATTGGTATGAGCAGCATAAACAGCAATGTTGTTTTGAATTGCCTTTATAACTGTTCGTTCAACATAATTGTTGCCAGTTATTTTCTTTAATCCCGAAAAAATAAGTGGGTGGTGCGCAACAACCATATTGCAATTGAGGTTTATAGCCTCTTCAATTATTTCCTCGGTAACATCCAAGCATATTAACACTCCTTTTATTGGGCTGTTGTTATTTCCAATGAGTAAACCGCAATTATCATACGATTCTTGGTAAGCAATTGGAGCAAAACCCTCCATTACAGTACAAACGTCTTTCACTATATTCATTACAAAACCTTTTGTTGATTGTTACGTAAAAGTATAAAATTAATAATGTAAAGAAATGATGTAAATTTTTACTTATTTTTAAGCAATGAAATTTTGGCAACTGCTACTTCTTCCTTTTTCATATTTGTATGGATCAATAACTTATTTGCGAAACTAATGTTTTGATATTGGTTTATTACCGGTTTCGGAATACAAATCAACAGTAATTTCGGTTGGTAATCTTACTGCAGGTGGTACAGGTAAAACACCGCACATTGAATATTTAATACGTTTGATAAAGGATAAATATTCAGTAGCTACTTTAAGTGGAGGCTATGGTCGCAAAAAATCAGGTTTTGTTTTGGCTACTGATGTCTCTACGGCAAGAGAAATAGGGGATGAACCACGTCAGTTTAAAAAGAAGTTTCCTGACATAATGGTTGCCGTTGATAAAAAGCGCAGAAGGGGAATAAAAAAAATATTGGATAAAAAGCCTGATATGCATACCATATTATTAGATGATGCATTTCAGCACAGATACGTAAAGCCAGGGTTATCCATTTTATTAACAGATTATGCCAAAATGTATTACAACGATACGATGTTACCTTCGGGAACATTGCGCGAATTTACAAGTGGTATAGAAAGAGCGGATATAATCATTGTTTCCAAAACGCCCAGTATATTTTCACCCTTGGATAGAAGGTTGTTACTTAAAAAAATTGCTGCAGAAGAATACCAGCGCGTGTATTTTTCATACATTAAGTATGGTGAAATGATTCCTTGTTCAACTGTTCAGGAACATAAAGAGCTAGTTTCTTTGGATAAAAACCTCAGTGTTTTATTGCTAACCGGAATTGCGAATCCTACACCATTAGAGCAATATCTACAATTTAAAGTAAAAAAAATAATTCCTTGTGAATATTCCGATCACCATAATTACACAGTGAAGGACGTTGAGGCATTAGAAAAAACCTTTGGTGATATTACGAATAAAAACAAAATAATCATCACAACCGAAAAGGATGCTATGCGTTTGGAGAAATCAGAGCTACAAGAAATATTAAAAAAGTTACCTTTGTATTATATACCAATAGAAATTGCATTTCACGAAAAAGACCAAGAAGATTTTAATCGCCATATTTTAAATTATGTTAGAACAACTTAAGCAAACTACTGCTTTTATAGAAAGTAAAATAAAAAACAAACCGCAAATAGGAATAATATTAGGCACAGGTTTAGGTGGCTTGGTAAAGGAAATTAATATTCAAGAAAGTATTGGCTATGAGTCTATTCCCAATTTTCCTGTATCAACAGTTGAGGGACATTCGGGCAAACTTATTTTTGGTGAGTTAGGAGGAAAGCAAGTTATTGCTATGCAAGGGCGCTTTCATTTTTATGAGGGTTATACGATGCAACAAGTTACTTTCCCTGTTCGCGTAATGAAAATGTTGGGCATTCAAACGCTGATTGTTTCAAATGCTAGCGGAGGTGTAAACGAGAATTTTTCGGTGGGAGATGTGATGATTATCGAAGACCATATCAATCTATTTCCTTCTAATCCTTTAATAGGTAAAAATTATGAAGAACTTGGCCCTCGTTTCCCTGATATGAGTGAGCCATATGATCATTCCTTAATAAAACGGGCAAAGGAAATTGCTGGTAAAAATAATATCAAAGTTCAGTCGGGTGTGTATGCCGGTTTATCGGGACCCACTTTTGAGACACCTGCTGAATATCGTTATATTCGCATTATTGGTGCCGATACTGTTGGTATGTCTACCGTTCCGGAAGTAATTGTAGCAAGGCATATGAACATCCCTTGTTTTGCAGTATCTATTATTACAGACTTGGGAATTTATGGTAAGATTGTAGAAGTGTCGCACGAAGAGGTACAGGAAGTGGCTAAAAATGCCGAACCAAAGATGACCTTAATAATCAAAGAATTGATTGCTTCACTCTAATGAATTTCTCCTCTAAATTAATTGAAAATGCGGTGAACGAATTCTCTCGCTTGCCTGGTATTGGTAAGAAAACAGCCTTGCGATTGGTTTTTCATTTACTCAAGCAATCCCCACAAGAGGTAAGCGACTTTAGCACCGCTTTTACTCAAATGCGCAACGAGATTAAATATTGTACACGTTGTTACAATGTTTCTGACAATACCCTATGCGAAATATGTTCGAATACCAAACGCGATAGTAATTTACTTTGTGTAGTTGAAGATTTAAGGGATGTGATGGCAATTGAAAACACGAATCAATTTAACGGATATTATCACGTATTGGGAGGAATTATTTCCCCAATGGATGGAATTGGCCCCAAAGATTTAACTATTGAATCATTAGTTAACAGAGTTATGGAGGGGGAAATTAAAGAGGTAATTATGGCATTAAGTTCAACTATGGAAGGTGATACAACAAATTTTTATATCTATAAAAGACTAAGCGGAACAAGCGTAAAAATTTCCACCATTGCAAGAGGTATAGCCGTAGGAGATGAACTTGAATACGCTGATGAAGTAACATTAGGTCGTTCATTAATTAATCGTACTCCATACGAAAATAGTATTTCTGTACGTTAATAATACTTAATACATTATAGTGTCATCTACTCAATTCAAAAATAAGTTAAGTGTTGTAATTGTTAATTACAATGTAGAGTATTTTTTGGAGCAGTGTCTTCACTCTGTTGTGAAAGCCGCAACTAAAGTATCGACTGAAGTTTTTGTGGTTGATAATAATTCGGTTGATGGTTCGGTTCAAATGGTGAAGGATAAATTCCCTTCCGTTATTTGTATTGAGAATAAAGACAATACGGGATTTTCCTTTGCCAATAATCAAGCAATAAAGATTTCAACAGGAGAGTATGTTTTGTTACTCAATCCAGATACTGTTGTGGAAGAAGATACCTTTGCAAAAGTGGTTGATTTTATGGATAAGCATCCCGATGCCGGTGGTTTGGGTGTTAAAATGATAGATGGTAAAGGGAATTTTTTACCCGAATCGAAAAGAGGATTACCAACACCCGCTGTTGCTTTTTATAAAATTTTTGGAATTGCTGCACTTTTTCCTAAATCGAAAATTTTCGGAAAATATCACTTAGGATTCCTTGATAAGGATAGTACGCACGAAATTGAAATACTTTCGGGCGCTTTTATGTTAATGCGCAAAGAAACCTTGGACAAGGTTGGCTTGCTGGATGAGAGTTTTTTTATGTACGGTGAGGATATTGACTTGTCGTACCGAATAATAAAGGGGGGATATAAGAACTACTATTTTCCAGAAACCAGTATTATACATTACAAGGGAGAGAGTACAAAAAAAAGCAGTGTAAATTATGTAATTGTATTTTACAAAGCGATGGTGATTTTTGCGCAGAAGCATTTCTCACAAAAAAATGCAAAAACCTTTTCCTTTCTTATCAATATTGCCATTTATTTAAGAGCAGCGGTTGCCATCGTTACGCGTTTTTTACAACGTATCGTTATTCCTGTCATCGATTCGTTGGTGATATTTATTGGGATTTATTTGATAAAAAGTTATTACGAGCAATACATTAAGCAAGCCGACAGTGCTTATTATCCTGCTGAATATATGCACTATGTTGTTCCTGCTTATATTTTAGTTTGGCTTTTCTCAGTGTTTTTGGCCGGTGGTTATGACAAACCATTACGCTTACTTAAAATTGTGAATGGTTTAATGGTCGGTACCGCCATAATATTAATTGTATACGCATTATTGCCCGAGCAGTATCGCTACTCACGCGGTCTGATTTTATTGGGAGCATTATGGGCATTATTATCAATGTTGTTTAGCAGATTTGCTTTTCACTTATCGGGTATTAAAAAATACTCCTTAACGGCTTATCAAAAAAAGCGCATAGTTATTGTTGGCAGTGAAGAAGAGGTAGTGCGTGTAAATAATTTATTGAATCAAACTTCCATCAACGTAAATTTATTGGGATTTGTTTCAAGCAATGAGACAAAATTGTCGGACACAAGATTCATTGGAACGGCAGCACAGTTGCAGGAAATAATACAAGTGTATAAGATTGATGAGGTGGTATTTTGTTCAAAGGACTTGACTGTTCAACAAATTATTTATCAAATGTCATTGAACGGTGATATTGATTATAAAATAGCACCTCCCGAAAGTTTGTACCTTATTGGAAGTAGCTCTATTCATACTTCTGGCGATTTGTATACCATTGATATTAACTCCATTTCAAAACCCGAAAATGTAAGGAATAAATGGGTATTGGATTTTCTTATTTCATTAATATTATTGGTTTGTAGCCCTATACTTGTTTTTGTTGTAAGTAACCCAACACAATTTTTATTAAATATATTTCGTGTGCTCTTGGGTAAAGTTTCTTGGGTAGGTTATGCAATGGAAGCTGAGAATTTACAGCAAAAATTACCCAACATAAAAAAGGGGATACTAAATCCCGCTGATTCTTTTAGTAAACTGGATACTGAGGCAAACACCATTCATCGATTGAATGTATTGTACTCCAAAGATTACAGTGTTTTGAATGATTTAAGTATACTGTGGCATTCTTTTAAGAAAATAGGAAGAGCCTAGTTTAGTTCAAATATTTTCTTTCTATTACTCCTAAGTGATGTGCTTGACGACCAGCAATTAGGAAAATAAGTGCTCTAACAGAAGTTTCTCTACCACTTGCTTTCCCTTTATTGTTCAGCATGTTTTCATTGAAACTTTTAAACATAGTAATATTGGATTCACGCAAGACACCAAATTCGTGAACCAAACTGTAAAGTGAGCGCTCGTTAAAGTTTGCATTTTTAACGTAATCTTCCTGCTCAAATCCCGCCAATTCATTTTTATCGCCACGTGCAAACCTTAATGCTCGGTAGCTCATTATTCTTTCTGTATCTATAATGTGACCAATTACTTCTTTTATAGTCCACTTATCTTTTTCGTACGAATAGTTTTCTTTTTCTTCAGGAATTTCCGACAAAAATGCTTGCATTGCAATGACTTGGTTTTCCAATGTTTTTATCACATTGTCGCCTTTTACTAAGTCTATGTATTTTTTAAAATATTCAGGATGTTCCGTATTGTCTGGACGTTTCATCATCTTAGATTTTTTTGAATTCATTCATAACAAAGTCGGCT
>CAIMGI010000092.1 GCA_903840505.1 uncultured Bacteroidota bacterium | reverse complement strand
TTTCAAATCACTTTGTGTGAAAGAAAGTTTTTCGCCACGCGCTACTTTTATCTGCTCTTTTACTAAGTCAATTCCGGTTATCATTTCGGTTACAGGATGTTCAACCTGCAAACGTGTATTCATTTCCAAGAAGTAAAAATTATGGTTTTCATCGAGTAAAAACTCTACCGTTCCTGCACCTACATAATTACAAGCACGTGCAACATCTACAGCACATCGTCCCATTTCGGCACGTAACTCAGTTGTTAATACACTCGATGGTGCTTCTTCAATAACCTTTTGGTGTCTACGTTGTATGGAGCATTCGCGTTCAAATAAATATACAATATTTCCGTGTGTATCGCCTAACACTTGTATTTCGATATGACGTGGACCAGCAACATATTTTTCAATGAATACGGCACCATTACCGAAAGCGGATGTTGCTTCGCTCACTGCTAAATTCATTTGTTCATCAAAATCTTCGATGCGGTCGACAATACGCATACCCTTACCTCCACCACCTGCAGAGGCCTTTATCAAAACCGGAAAACCTGCAGCAATGGCTGCTTCTTTTGCAATATCAATATTATCAATAGCACCATCAGTACCAGGCACCATTGGAATTTTGTATTTTTTTACTGCTGCTTTGGCCGAAAGTTTATCGCCCATAATGTTCATTGCCGCAGATGATGGGCCAATAAAAACAATTCCTGCTTTCGTAACCTTATCGGCAAAGGCTGCATTTTCAGAAAGGAAACCATAACCCGGGTGTATGCCATCTACATTCAATTGCTTGCACACTGCTATTATCTTATCACCTAACAAGTAGGATTGATTTGATGGCGGTGGACCAATACATACAGCTTCATCGGCATATTTCACGTGAGGTGAATTACGATCTGCTTCTGAATAAACGGCAACGGTTTTAATTCCCATTTCGCGACACGAACGCATTACCCTTAATGCTATTTCGCCTCTATTTGCAATTAATATTTTTTCCATTACTGAAAATATTTTTTTATTTTTTCTAAAAACCAGTCAGGTGCAACGCAAGGCTTATTGGTACTTTTATTAATAAATACCAAGGTGGTTTCTCCTTGATTCAGCTTCTCCTCCTTTTCATTATAAATCTCGTAATAAAAATGAATACGTGCCGATGGCAATGTTTTAATCACTGTTTTTACGGTAAGCAAATCGTCATAAAAAGCCGGCTTAAAGTATTTGATGCTAAAATCTATAACCGGTAATAAAAAACCTTTGTCTTCCACACTTTTATAACTCAATCCTAAATCACGCAATGCTTCTACCCTGCCTACTTCATAGTAGGTAGCATAGTTTCCATAATATACATATCCCATCCTATCGGTTTCGGCATAACGCACACGTACATTGGTTGTATTAGAAAACATAATTTATTTTATAACTACAAACATACGATTTTTGAATTTGAAAAATCGATCCGTTTACAAATTAAGTAGGTATCAATTTTTTAAGAAACTATCGAAGTATTGTAATAAAATTGGTGTACAGCTTACTGTTTGAATCCAATATAAAATAGTACACACCATCTGAATAATTACTACCATTCCAATCATTTTGATAATCGGGACTATCATATATTTTTTTACCCCACCTGTTAAATATTTGTAAATGGCTGTTAGGGTAATATTCCAAATTGGCTATTATAAAAAGATCGTTGGTATTATCACCGTTGGGTGTAAATATATTGGGAATAACAAGATCGCAAATAATGGTAATAATTACTGAATCACTTTGCATATTATCGCAGGAATCACTTACTGTTACTTTATACATTGTTTTTACTGACGGGCTTACGGTTGCCGAAGGATTGGTGCCTAAACCATTATCCCAAGTGTAATGCAATGTACCTAAACCACCCGTAGCTGAAGCCAATAAATTGGCAGACTCGTCTGGAGTACATATTGTTTTATCATCACTAAGTGTAAGGGTTATTGGGTCAACGTTGGTGATGTAAATAGTTGTGGTAACAGGTGGTGCCTGTGTACAAGGTCCTTTTGGAATAATTGTTAATGTTACAGATTCCAGTCCCTCACTGATTTGATCAAGCACAGGAATAATGTTCATTGTTAATGTATCGTCACCAATGTTGAAAAATAAACTGTCCGGAATACTTACATAATCAGAACCATTGGTTGCAGTACCGCTAATCGTATAATAAACAGTATCCAATTGATTCAAAAAATTTTGTCCTCTTACAAAATCTATTGACGCTGAACTACAGCCCTCATAAAGGGTTGAGTCATTGTTTCCAAACGCAATATCAAAAGAAAGGTCGATTGGATTTGAGCTAGCAAAACTTCCTGCCTCTAAAAACACACCTGCATCTACTGCTCCATCCAAAGCATCAGCAAGCACTAATTTTATATGGTAAATTTTTCCGCATTCAACCTTTTGCTTAGCGGTTAGCACAACTGTAAAGCCATCATATTGTATGGTGGTACCGGGCGGATTTTCATTATCAAAATAATATTGGGAGTTAACATTTGCATTCACATTAAGTGCAGTTACAGGGGTTTGAGTTCCTGGTATTAAAGCAATGTTTGTTGCAGGGAAAGCAACATTTACTCCGGTTAAGACGAATGCAAAAGCGTCTGCAAAGCCTCCTCCTACATACTCCATATACTCTTCCGTACCAAAAACATACCTAAATTTTAAGGTATCGGAAGAAGGGATGAAATCAAATTCCAATACTGCGGCATTGTATGTTTGAGCAGGCGCTATTATTTGATCAAGATAAGCATCTCCCGGCTGCAAATTATCGGTACCTGCACCGCTACTGTTATTAGGACCTTGTGGACCATCGGGAGCAAATATAGTTCCGGTAGTCATTACTATACCGCTATCTAAACCCAAATTTGTATTTCCTTTAAAAAAACCAATTGCATTGGGATCGCCCACATACGTTATGTTGGTAGCAACAATACCATTCCCCAAGAGTACGTTTTGTACCAATTGTGCAGGTGTCATTGTAGATGTAATTAATTGCGCAAAACTATTGCAAGTAATAAAAGCAGAAATAGCTAAAATGAGTAGTGATTTTTTAGGTAGTAGTTTCATTGCCTTACAGTATTTAATTAAACGAATATACTAAAAAGACTTCAACAATGATAATTTATGTCCCTTTTAAAAACCGTAAATTGCGCTTTATTTAAAGACAAAGAAAAATGAAAAATGATATTTCCACCATTGAGGATATTAAACTGTTAGTAAACACATTCTATTCGAAAGTAAACGAAGACGAATTACTTTCGAAAGTATTTAACGAACAGGTTGGGGTAGATTGGGAAAAGCACTTACCGAAAATGTATAATTTTTGGTCTACCATATTGCTTGGAACTATGAGTTATGAAGGACAACCGTTTCCCCACCATATGAAACTGGGTATTAATGAAAAACATTTTGAAAGGTGGCAAGCACTTTTTATGCAAACGGTAAAAGATAATTTTAGTGGAGCTACTGCTGATATGGCTATGGAAAGAGCCAAAAATATTGCCACTATTTTTCAATATAAATTGGGATTAAAGCCAACAGAAATTTAGAAAAATTGAGTATTATATTGTTAAGCCGATTTAAAAAGTACAAAACGAATATAACTAAGCATTGTTTTAAATACTTTCATTTTCGACTTACCTTTTCTTTGAGCAGAATTCAACATCATTGGAATTTCAAGTATTGTAGCTTCTGATTTTATTGCTTTTATTAAAATTTCAATCATACATAAAAAACCTGTTTCTGCAATTAATACCTTGTGTCGCTCTTTTATTCTTTTTAATAAAGCAATAGAATAAACACGGTAAAACGAGCTCAGTGTTTGCACCTTAATATCGAAAATAAAACGCAACACTAAATTCGCAATAGAAGAATATAATTTTCGAAGAAAAGAAGTCTTGTCGAAGCCTCCTCCTTGTGCATATACTGATGCCAACACCAAACTAAATCCCATTCGGTTATTACAAACCATTGGATATAAAATATTCAAATCAGAAGTATTATCAGCTTCTATTGTAACCACAATATCTGAATTATCCTTCGATTGATTTAAAAGCCATTCAAAGCCAACATTAAAGGCGTATCCGGGGCCGTGATTGATACCATCGCCCAATACTGCGTAATCCAAACCCTTAAATAACTGATGAATTTTTTCGACCGAACCATCGGATGAACCATCATCTGAAAAAACAAAAAACTTATTCTCATTCGGCAATATTGAACGCAAATTTTCTGAGAGCAAGTTTAAGTTTTGCTCTTCATTAAATATAGGAATGAGGAAATAAACCATACGCTCAAATTGTAATTTAAAACCTACTCTTGATTTTTAATTTGCCACTCGATAGCCTTTTGCAACCCTTCTCTCATCATAAACTTGGGCTCATAGTCAAGCATTGTTTTTATTTTTTCTATAGAAGGAACCCTTCTTCTTACATCCTCATAATTTCCAAAAGCAGCATAAGGAATAAGCTTTACATCGGGTGTAGTATCTTTCCCTTTCATTAAATCCCATATTAAATAAGCGAGGTCTTTAATGGTAATTTCCTCTGTAGGATTATTCGCAATGTTAAATACTTCATTTTTTGATGCAGGATGGAAAATGCATTTCATTACTCCTTGAACAGTATCCTCAACGTATGTAAACGTACGGGTTTGCAATCCATCACCGTGTAATTCAATAGGTTTGCCTTCAATAATATTTTGTATAAAAACTGATTGAGGACCACCCCACCAAGTCATATTTTGATTTGGACCATAAGATCCAAAGAAACGTGTAATGGTAAATTCAAGACCAAACTCCTCGGAAGTTGCAAAAATATATTGTTCGCTGTACAATTTTGAAATAGCATAGGCCCAACGCTTAACAGTTGGGGGCCCCATAACCAAACTGGAATTTTCGGTAAAAGGCAATTCAGTATTCTTTCCGTACACATCGGATGTAGAAGCAAACACCAATTTTATTTTGTCTTGCTTACATTTATTTACCACATTCTTTAACATCACATTGTTATCCTCCAATGTTTTGTATGCATTAGTATAACGTGGAATTTTTTGCGATGCCAAATGAACCAATGCATCGCCCTTTATCGATTTAAACAAATCGGGATTATTCACATCGCCTTCAATGAACTGGAAACGACTATCATTTGCGTATGGCTCAATGTTTCTCTTATAGCCATAAGAAAAGTTGTCGATTCCTATTACATTATGTCCTTCACTTAAGAGGGCCTTCACTAAATTTGAACCAACAAATCCTGCTGCCCCTGTTACTATTACTTTCATTTTATTGAGCTTGTTATTTCGTAAAAATAAAAAAGATTATTGGTATGGAGTAATTTTATATCGAATCTGTTATTAATAGGAGATTTAGAAAGGATATAATCCATTTTTAAATTGGCATATACCGGAAATTTTTGTTCATTATAACCAGCCCTACTTTCCATTGACAGTGAGTATCGGATGGGATTATTGCCAGTGCCGGCAACCGGCAAAGCAGCATAAAAAATGGCAGCAGGGAACTTATCGGTAAAAAAGGTATTCGGTGACAATTGTACTGTACTTATCTTCTTTTTGGGGTCTATAAAATTAATTATGCTTTTAATTTCTTGTACTTCTGCATTGTACCTTCCAACCATATCGGTGTACGATTTTTTTCGCTCTTTCACTGTATTATAGCTTGTGTAAATAGTAAGCGGGAAACAAATGCCTAGCGATATTAGATAGAACCATTTGAGCTTAATCTCATTCAAATAAACCGCAATTATGAAATTCAAAATAAAGACAGAAGTTGTGATTTTCATAAAGTAGGGGTATTCCGGAACATACATTACTAGCATAATTGCGTATGTAAAGGCAGAAACCAACAATCCAGAAGCGATGAGTTTGTTTTTACTTTTTACCAGCAAATATAAATAGTATGCCATAGCAATGAGCGTAATATACTTTGAAATATTCCATATTAAAGGAGCTCTTATTCCATAAGATTTAAAACTAAATACCAGTTTTGTGAGGTTCTGAAAAAACTGCATAAATGAGTTTACCAATAAGTTAATGATATTACTTCCGGTAGTTAGATTGGTTACTTCCCTTCCAAGACCAACAAAGGCAGGGGCACAAAAATATTTACTATATAAAAATGCAAGAGCAGTTAAAACAAGTATCTGAGCAATTTTTATTGAAAAATCTTTTCGATTCTTAGCATAAGGCAATATGGCAAGCAACCAAAATATCCAAGTTAAACGTACAAAACAAAATAGAAAACAGAGTATTATATAAAATCGTATTGTAGAGCTTAATTTTTCGGAATCCTTGTGCACATACATTTTTATGATAAAAAAGCTTAACAGTATACCCAACAACACATTCAGAAGTTCAGGAAAATAAGTAAAGGTATATGTAAACACCATATTAAACATCAGTAAAAACACTATCATATTTATTTTCTGAAACCTAGAAGTATTTATTT
>CAIMGI010000091.1 GCA_903840505.1 uncultured Bacteroidota bacterium | reverse complement strand
GTTTTTTCGTGTTGCCTGAGTCCAACAATATAATCAACCTGTCTTAGAATTTCTCCATCAATTTCACCAAAATTGGCTGGTGAAACTTCACCACTAATGTTTGCTGAGGTAGATATCAGTGGTTTGCCCAATTTATAAATTAGCTTTTTGCAAAATTCATCTTTTGTAATGCGTATGGCTGCACTTCCATCCGCTGCAATGGCATTATGTGCCATATTGGTGACATCATCGTACACAATGGTTAATGGTTTGTCAGAAAACTCAATTAAATCCCAAGCAAGTGCAGGAACTTCCTTTACATATTTATTCAACTTAATATCCTGATCCAACAATACGATTAGGGATTTTGATTCATTCCTTTTCTTAATTCGGAAAATTTTTTCAACAGCATTGCTGTTTGTAGCATCGCAACCAAGTCCCCAAACGGTGTCGGTAGGGTAGAGTATTATGCCACCGGCTTTTAGTGTTTCAAGGGCTCGTTTAATTTCACTGTCCATATACACTTTTATACAGTGATGCCATTTTATGCGCTGTGTTTTCTTCAGTAAATTGTTGTGCGTGTGTAATTCCTTTTGCTACCATTGTGTTTCGTAGTGCAGAGTCATTCAGTAGTGTGCCGATAGCTGAACTCATTTCTTCAGCATTTGTAGGATTTACATACAGTGCAGCATCACCACCTGCTTCGGGTAAGCAACTGGTATTACTGGTAATTACAGGGGTTTTACAAAACATTGCTTCCACCACAGGCAAACCGAATCCTTCAAAAAGTGAAGGATAAATAAACAAAGTGGCTAAACTGTATATAGCAGGAAGATCAATAAAATCGGCATTTTCAATAAAAATAAATTTATTTTCAGGTTTTTCATTTTCAATAATTGAATTCACATTGTCGATATAATGTGTATGCTTCCCAACTATTACCAATGGAATATCCGATTTAAGTTGGTGGGTAGCTTTTATTAAGGTTACAAGGTTTTTTCGGGGTTCAACAGTACTCACGTACAACAAAAACTCAGAAGGTAAATTATATTTATTTTTAACCGAATTCTTTTCTGCTTCGCTTATTTCTTTTGTAAAAATGGAGTGAATGGAAGGTGGATAACTTCAATTTTATTGGCATCCCCATTTAAAAATTCAACAATGTCGTTTTTTGTTTGAGCGCTAACGGCAATAATTTTATTGCTTACATCACAACTATACTGAAACTTAGTTTTATAAATTTTTCGGTCGAAATAATTATAGTATTGTGGGTAACGCATAAAAATAAGATCGTGAATGGTAACGATGGATTTTGCATTGCTACGCTGAATGTTGTAAGGCAATTCGTGGCTTAAGCCGTGATACAAATCAATATGGTCTTTGCGCACTTGTGCTGCCATTCGTAAAGAGCGCCAGGAGCTTTTGAAGGTTTTACTGAATAAATTAGAAGGTGTTTTTACGGTTGCATTCGCAAAATCATTTATAAAGCCGGTTTTGTTGTCTTGTTGGTACGAAGGTGTATAAAGAAAATAATCGTTATCGGGATAATAGCGCAGTAAGCTGTGTATTAAACTGCGACTATAATTTCCTAAGCCCGAGTTGTTATGAAAAAAACGCTTGGCGTCAAAACCTATTTTCATTTTGTAAATATACTTAATAATTAAAAAATGGTTCCCGTTCCGTAAAGTAAACCTATTGCTTCAATACCAAACGAATAGCTTGCGCCAAGGTACATAACAAAATTCTCGCCCCTCATTATCCTAAATCGGCCTGCTAAAATGGGGGCTATTCGAACATTATTTTTGGTATCAAAAATAAAGCTGGCCAATGGTCCTACTTCTAATTCAATTTTTGATTTCGAATCAATTTTTGCCTGAAAAATTCTGAATTCTAATCCAGTGCCAAAGGTGGGTGAGGCCTTCTCACTTACCAATTGACCGTTTACTAAAAACTGTTTTGTTTCGGTAGGTAAATTAAAGAATACCGGAATTTTAATAAATTTTTGTGGTCTGAATTCTGCGAAAAACAACATCGCATTTGTGGGTACTACTATGGCTGCCTGGTTATGTATGTCAGCCAACCTGCTGCTTGAGATAAACAATAATGATTGTCCGAAACTCAATTCAAAATGTTCGTTTTTCTTGAGTGAGTCCGCTTGTTGAGCAAATGAGTTTGCAACAAGTACAGTTAAAATAAAAAACAATACTCGTTTAGATTCTTTCATCCAACAAAATTAAAATAAATTGGCAGAATGGCACTAATTTAACAAATTAGTGCGAAGTTCTCTTCAAGTAATTAGACTATTTAATGTTTTCGGTTTTTTCTTCATTTTCAATTTTAAAAAAATTTAGATTTATTATTAATCCTATGCTGCAATTAATAGGTGATGCTTCATAATAACCTGCCTTGTAACCAGTAATTGGTATCGTTACACTAATTTGACCTGAAATTATTAGTTGCTTTATAGGCTTATATCTTAGTGTTAAGGTGGCGTCAGACCAAAGATAAGTGCTAGGTAGATTCAGATATCCAAGATTTTGAGTATTGTAAACATTGTAATAATTAATTATAAATATTCTTGGGGAAAAGGCAGATTCAAATTTTTTATTTGTTCTTCCGAAATCATATTGAAGGAGAAAACGATTGTAATTAGCCTTATTTATGTATGTATATGGTAAGGTATAGCTAGTTAAGGTATCTCCTCCAAAACTAGTTGATGAATGAGTTCCGTTTCCTACAACTAGGAATAGTTCTCGTATTTTACCATTCGATTTTTTTTTATAATAGCCCAGACCTATTTCTCCAAAATTGTGTTTGAATATTGAATTTTCTTTTGTCTTTTTTAAGACTTCGCTGTAATTGCTAAGTAAGGCTATGTTTTTTGTTAATGAGTAACTGGCTTGGCCATCAAGCCCCGTAAAGCCAATATGCCCACTAATTTGTGCTTGGCCTTTCTGTTTAATTAAAGGAACATTAACAACATTTTGCCGATATATTCCGCAGGACGAAAGTGCTATAAAAGTAAGAAGTGTTATGCTGTAATTAACTGTTGTAAATATTGTTTGATTAGATTTTCTCATAATTATCCCTACCACGTTCCACCCGGAGAAAATAGAAAATCAGTTTGGTTGTCAATATCGTATAACCATTGATAACCCTTTGTTTCTTTATTACAGAATGGTTCTAACAATAACACCATTTGTTTATACCCTTCTATGGTTAAATCGCAAAAGAAATTAATTTTATCTAATCTGCTTATCCCTTCCTCCTTATCTGTAATGCGAAGCGTTAAATTGCAGTTGCGTGATTGAACAAAGTCGAGTGTAGTGAACTTAAGGGATTGTTGTTTTGTTATAATTGTTTCTTGAATTGCTTGCCTAAATTTAGTTGCTTCAGCTTTATTAAAGTCGTATAGGCGTACTATATTGTCTCCATATTCGTTAATATTTTCAATATAGTCTAACTGCATTTTATTATAAATTCTATTTATCTTTTGTAAATACTATTTGCGAGCCACTTTGTTTTAACAATAATTCGTTTTTTGTAAGATTAAATTCAATTATTATTCCTACGCGCTCAAATTTAAATCGGTCGGTTCCGTATGGCTCCAAAGGAAAAGAAGATTGTCCGCTAGCTTGTGCAATGAGAGAGCTTTTATCTTTGCTAATGGTCATTTTTATCGGTGCTTCAGTACTTGAGTACGTTCCAAGGTATTTGTTTAATTCTTCGCCAGATAATACAATGTTTTTAAAGCTAGGTATTTGATATGGCTTATTATAATAAATACTAAGTACGGCAATTAAAATATCGTTCATTGGATAAACAACACCATTTGTGCAATAAGCTACACTTGTACTATCGTCTGGAAAATAGGCTGCTACAGATGAAAATCCATCTATGCCACCAGTATGCCCAAATCCTTTTTTAGTATAAAAAGGAAACTGAAACATTCCCATTCCATAACCATCGGTAAGCGTTTTCATTTTATCTAAACTGCTTTGGTTTACAAGTTTATTTTTAAACAAGGCATCAAGGAATGTTGTGAGGTCGGTAGGTGTAGAAACAAGTGCTCCTGCACCGTGTGGAATGCTCATGTCCGTCATATCTGTTTCGGGTACTTGCTTCCAATTAGTTACATATTGAAATGAAAAGCATTCATTGTTTGCGTGACTTGTTTTGCCACCATAATAGGTATTTGAAAGATTTATTTTTGATGAGATGCGTTCTTCTAAAACGTTCTTGTATTTTTTGTTACATATTTTTTCTATGATGTATCCTAATACCAGATAGTTTGAATTGCTATAGGAAGCTTTGTTATCGGGTTCAAAATCAAATTTCCCTTTTGTAATAATTGCAAGCATTTCCTTTTGTGTATGTGCTTTTGTCATCCATTTACTGTAATCAGGGTCGTCTGTAAAGTTGTGTAAACCACTTCTGTGATTCAATAAATGGCTGATGGTTATTTTAGTTGCATTAGGTAGTGTAGGAAAGTAATTAGAAATGGGGGTATTTAATGCAATTTTATTTTCTTCAATTAATTGAAAAATAATGGTTGCGGTAAACATTTTTGAGATGGAACCTATTCTGTATCTACTATTCGTTGTGGCATTTTCTTTGTTATTGCCTTTGATTATGCTATACCCAATAGCTTTTGAATACAATACTTTTCCATTTTTTGAGATGGCTACGCTTCCCATTGCCTTGTTGTTTTGTTCAAGCGAATTGAATAGACTGTCAAGTTTTGCAGTATTAACAGATTGCGAAATCACCCGACCGAATAACAGAAGGCAGAGTAGGAGAAGGGTGTTAAATTTTATTCTCATTTTATTATTTAAATCTACAATTTAATTCCAATCACCAGGATATCATCAATTTGTTCCAATTCACCTTTCCAACTTTTAATTGTGTTTTCAAGGTTTTCTTTTTGTTGACGCATAGGAGCTGAACTATTATTCAGAATGAGTTGTTGTAATTGCGAATACTTGAATTTTTTTCCTTTGGGTCCGCCAAACTGGTCGGCATAACCGTCAGTAAACAAATATATCACATCACCGGTATTGTATTTTATGGTATGTGCTGTAAATGGATTTGCTTCACCAAAATAAATTCCTATTGGCTGTTTGTTTCCTTTTATTTCAATTAGTTTGGATTCCGATTCAGTTTCAATTGTTTCTATATTTCTGATTATCCACAAAGGGTTATTTGCTCCTGCAAACTCAAGGGATTGATTTGCCTTATTAACGATGCACAAGGAGATGTCCATTCCATCCTTACTTTCTCCATCCGCTCCGGTTTGTTTCAGCGATTTAATAATTCCTTCTCTTAGCTGAAAAAGAATATCGTCAGCCTTAATGATTCCTTTTCCATTTATGATTTCATTCAGTAACGTACTTCCTATCATACTCATAAGGGCACCTGGTACACCGTGTCCTGTGCAGTCGGCAGCAGCTAAGAAAAGCAAATTGTTTTTTTCGGTAAACCAATAAAAGTCACCACTGATAATATCTTTTGGCTTATAGAGTACAAATGAATCGGGTATATGCTTGAGCATACTATCCAGGTTAGGAAGCATTGCCTCTTGTATGCGTTTAGCGTATTTTATGCTATCGGTAATATCCTTGTTTTTTTCGGCAAGTTCAACAGTCCGCTCTGCTACTTGCACTTCTAATTTTTCTTTTTGAGATTCGAGAATCTTTTTCTTTTCTTGTTCTTGAAGTAAGTTTTTAGCTGATAAATTTTCAACTTCAATTAATTTTTGCTTCAAATTTTTGTTTGTATCAGAAAATGTTTTTGCTAGATAAATTGACATTGAAAGAGGTATACTTATAATACTTAAAAGAAACATGAATATTGCAAAAAAGAATAAACCCTCATACCCGTCTCCATTAATTGTGTAATTTTTGTGAGTGCTTTTCATTGTACTTACAAGTATTACGCCAATGCTAATTAGAATAAGAAAAATAAATAATAGTACTCCACTTCCAATTATTTTACTGCCATTCTTTTTTTGCTTTATAGCAGTAATTACTACCCTTATTATTTCTAAAGACGATGCTGAAATTATAAATATATCAATAAGTGAATGATTCTTATAATTAAAACAATACGCTAAAAAAGAAAGTATGCTTAGCACAACAAAACCAATAAATATTTTTGGGAATTTGCTATAAAAAAACTGATACATTAATATTAATAAGGATAACATCATAAAAGACATCGAAAACTGATATATATTAGATGTTATTCTAATTAATTTTAAATCGGTTGCAATAGTATTAATATATGACGAGAAAAACATCATTCCAGTTAGGATACAAAATATAAAAAAGTAGAGATTTGAAATCTCGGCTTTGTAAAATAGGTAAATCATAAAATGAACAAAGCCAATTGACAGAAAAAAAACGAATAATGAAATAAGCACCGAAAGACTTAAAGAATTACTCGATAACTTTTTTTCAATCGTTTCATTAGTTGATTCAATTTTAATTTTTAAATCTGGTGAACCTTTTTGATTGGGGTGGAAATAGCGGACTGATAACGTGTGAATTTTTATTGGTTTAAAGTTTGAAGCAATTATTTCATCATTGTATATTTGAACGCTAGTGTCTTCGTGAATATTTTCTCCATCTAAAAATAGG
>CAIMGI010000090.1 GCA_903840505.1 uncultured Bacteroidota bacterium | reverse complement strand
TCAGCCTTATTGCTCCTATGTAATACAACCTAAACTGGATAAGTTTAGAAAGGTATTTCACGATAAGTTGAAAACAGAAAAGAAATAAATTAGGAGAAAAGACTTTTATTTTAATAAATCAAATGCGGCTTTGCTCAAATCTTCTCTGTGATTTGGATGCGCAATTCCGATTAACAATTTAGCTCTTTCTGCAATGGTTTTTCCATACAGATTTACAGCACCGTATTCCGTAACAACATAATTAACGTGTGCCCTGGTAGTTACTATGCCCGCTCCTGGTTTTAAAATGGCAGATATTTTCGACTCTCCCTTTTTTGTTGTGGAGGAAAGTGCAATAATTGGTTTTCCATTTTCTGATAAAGATGCACCGCGTATAAAATCCATTTGTCCTCCCACACCTGAATATATTTTACTTCCGATAGAGTCGGCACAAACTTGTCCTGATAAATCAATTTCAATGGCGCTATTAATGGCAGTGACCTTTGGATTACTCTTTATAACATCGGGATTGTTTACATAGCCAAAGTCCAACATTTTTACCATCGGATTGTCGTCAATAAAGTCGTACAAACTTCTTGTGCCAACAACAAAAGATGCTACAATCATTCCGGGGTGTTTTACTTTATTACTTCCATTTATAACACCGCTTTTTACCAAAGGCAATATGCCATCCGAAAACATTTCGGAATGAATGCCTAAATTTTTGTGATTGCCCAAACAACTTAAAACAGCGTTGGGAATGGCTCCAATTCCCATTTGTAGGGTGGCGCCATCTTCTACTAAGGCGGCAATGTTTTCGCCTATTGCCATTTCAATATCTGTTAAAGGATGCATTTTGGTTTCGGGAATTTCTTCATCGTGTTCAACCAAATAATCAATTTCGCTTACGTGAATCAGTCCGTCACCGTGTGTGCGAGGCATGTATTTATTTACCTGTGCAATAATAATTTTTGCCGATTGTTTTGCTGCTGAAGTAATATCGATAGATGTTCCCAATGAGCAATAGCCGTGAATATCGGGAGTTGAAACTGAAATTAATGCTACATCCAGTTCAATGATTTTTTTTCGGAATAACATTGGTACCTCACTCAAAAAAACGGGAATGTAACTTCCGCGTCCGTGTTGAACAGCTTCACGTATATTATCACCTACAAAAAATGCTTTTATTTTAAATGCTTCGGCACATTCGGGCGAAGCGTATGCAGCTTCACCTTCGGTATGCATTGAATAGATGCTTACATTTTTAAGTTCACGGTACCTTTTTGAAAGCTCCTTTACTAGCAGCTGTGGTGTTGCAGCAGCAGAGTGTATAAAAATATTGTCGCCTGATTTAATAATCTTTAAGGCTTCAACGGCAGATGTAATCATACTGAAAAATTGTTTGTTGTATTTTATGCAGTAATTTCAGTATTTCTCCAAGCATCGGGAGTGCCCATTTTTTGTTCTGTGGCGTGTTTTATTAAAGAAAATAATTGAAGTTTATAGGCAGTCAACCATTTTATGTTTGTTTCAATGATGGCTTGACCAAGTGGGGCAGTTTCCCCCCAAGGATAATCCACAATTTTAGTATGTAAATCATCTTCACTTATCTGATCAAATAAAGCAGTTATTTGTTCTACTTGATTTGACATGGCAGCAATGAATTGTTCCGGTGTGTTTATTTCAATTGATTTGGAACGCATTTCACCGAAAAAGGTTTTAAAATCACTACCGTCTGTTCTGTACCAATAACGTATGCTTCCGGTTCCTATGAATGATAAATAATGAAAAAGTTCCAAAATAGAACGTGTATCGTCCTTTAATTTAAAGCCGATTTTTTCAGCGGGAACTTTGCTTGCCAATGTGCGGCAAATTTTCATTTCCTTGATGATACTATTTAAAAGGTATTGTTTTAGCATAGGGCTTTTTTTATCAAAGATAAGTATTAAAAGAAATAAATTTCAGTTATTTAAATAAGGGTAGAATGATGCTTTACTATGAATGAATTAAACAAGTAGGATGGTGTGTTATTTTAAAATTACTAGAATTGGCAATGAAGCATTTTTTGTTGGCTTCGCTGTGCAATGCATTGGCTAAGTCTATTTTAGTTTTGTCGGTGATGGTAACAATAGGATGTAATGTAACCTCCGTAAAATGACCGCCACCACCCGGCACTTCAATCATTGTTCCAGTAACATTATCGATGTAATCGGTAATTACAATTCCATTGTCGGCACAAATGTGCAAGTACCATAACATATGGCAGGTAGATAATGCTGAAATAAATAAATCTTCGGGATTGTGCTTTGTATCATCACCTCTGAAAGCAGATGCTGAGCAGCCCAATATATCTACTTTATCCTTTATGGATATGGTATGATTTCGTTTGTAAGCTGAGGCATTTACAGTGCCGCTACCCGTATTGCCTGTCCACTTTATTTGTGCGTTGAAGAGATGTGTTTTACTCATTGTATACAATTAAAATTTAGTAAAATGTATATTGGTAAGTTTCATTCATCAGGGGATTAAACTTTTGGATGCGCCTATAAATAAGTCCGCTTTTGGTATAATACACATCGGCATACTGAATTTTCTTTTTGTCATACGTGTCGTACTGAAGAATCACAGTATACTTATTTTTACTTTTTTCATTTTCAAGCCAAGGGTTAATAAAGGTTAAGTCGCTTGTGTAAACAGTATCTACATTTCCTTTATCATTTGTAGGCAAAGGATTTTCGTTTACATCCTCATTGTCGTTTTGTTTCTTTTTATTCAATTCTTCCTTGGTATAATGCTGTGCTTTCACTCCGTTTTTATATAAGGTATACTCTTTAAAGCTGTCGTTTAAAAAGGTGGTAATGCTCTTTTCGGATTCAATCCAAGCACCCTTTTTTTTGTCTTTAACGGTATATGTTTTTGTTTTGGTATCAAATGTGCTGCTGATTATTTGAAAGGTATCCGTGGTATTGGTGAAAATTTTAATGATGGCCAAATCTACTTTTTTGGAATTGGCTGTGTCGTAATTGTTTTGAGTGATTGTAACATAGTCGACCGTTTGCTCCACTTTACTTTTGATTAGCTTATTGCTTTTTGTATAGTTTTCTGTGCGCTTTTCATAACTTTTAAAAACACCATTTCTGTCTGTTCGCCCACTGATTCTTGTTATTTCAAGTTTGTCTTTACTTGTAAATGTTTCAGCTTTCATTGGACCAAGTTCCTTTGAAAACCTATCATACCAAATGCGTTTGTTGGAACAACCCGATTTGTCGAAAAAATAGTTCTCCATTATATTTTTCCCCAATGTACTATCGCCTCTGAATATTTTAACTTCTTTTACCTTGTTGCTTTTTAGTATGGTGCTGCTACTTGCTTCGTATAAAATTAAATAGTTTTGAGAGTATGCTTGTGTGGCAATTAAAACCGAATAACAATAGAATAAGGTGATAAGCAAACGTGAATTTTTCATACTGTAAATTTAAGTTTATTTAGTGAATAAATTCCCAAGCCGATACGTATGCGTTTATACTTTCGCTATAGTCTATAAAACTTTTATAAAAAGGGTGATTGGCAAGTGTAGCACTATCGCCAATCACAACCAATCTCTGTTTTGCACGGGTGAGTGCCACATTCATTCTTCGAATATCATTTAAAAAGCCTATTTCTTTGCTGTCATTGCTTCGTGCCAAGCTTATGTAGATTACGGTACGCTCTTGTCCTTGAAATCCGTCTATTGTTTTTACAACAATTTTTGTAGGAAAATTTTGAAGCTCTTCGTCTGCTGCAATCAGTGTATTAATATATTGCACCTGTTCTTTGTAGGGCGAGATTACTCCAACGGAAATTGGCTGCTTGTTTTCTGTTTGAGTGTATTGAGTTAATAATAGTTTCAAATGACTTACAAGTAAGGCTGCTTCCTCAGGGTTTGAAATGCTCAAACTTTCGGGGTTTATTATTTCATTGTATCCACAACCTGCAGTATCAATAAATGTAACAGCTGAGTTCAACAGTGTATCGTCACTACTATTGCTCATTAGTGTGTTTTTTACGGATATATCTGCTAGCAAATTTCCACCGTAAAATTGATCATTGGAAAAATTCATAATGTCTTGATGCATTCGGTATTGTGTATTCAGCATTACCGAAACATTCTCAATTTCCATTGTTCGTTCAAACAAGGTTTCTTTTAATCCTTCTGCTTCGGCTTTTTTCGACTTCACGGTAGGCGGTAATTGAAAGTGGTCACCGGCAAATATTACACGCTCGCTTCTGCTAATTGGAATCCAACACATAGGTTCTAATGCTTGTGCTGCCTCATCAATAAAAACGGTGGAGAATTGTTTGTCGCGCATCATTCTTCCTGCCGAAACAACGGGAGTACAAGCAATTACTTGTGCTTTTGAAAATTGTTCCAACACAATGTAATCTTCTAATGTACGGGCTTCTTGTAGTATTTTCCTTGCCTCTTTGTAAAATAATTGTCTTTGTTCGCGTTCTTCTTTACCAAAGGTTCGTTTGTATTTTCCTGCCATGCGGAAATATTCCTCCGCAGTTTTGCGGTAGTTTTTTATCTCCTTAAACGAATCATGTGATGCCACTTTAGCATCCAGGGTATTCATCAATACTTCTTCGGAAATACGTGCCGGGTTGCCCAAGCGCAATACACTTATTTTTTCGCGGTGTAGTTTTTCTGTAAGTAAATCTACAGCCGTATTACTTGAACTGCAAACCAATACCTGCTTTTCAGTTTTAAGTACTTCGCAAATAGCTTGAACCAGGGTAGTGGTTTTCCCAGTTCCCGGTGGACCGTGAATGATGGCAATATCCTTTGCTGCAAGTATTTTTTTTACAGCATTGTTTTGAGATTGATTCAGTCCGGTTATTTGCAAGCCATCTTTTAGGGTATCAAATTGTGGAGGCTTTACTTTGTACATTACATCACGCAATGCAGCCAAACGGTTATTTGAAGCATTGATTACTTTTTCAAGCGCAATGTCCATCTCCTTGTAACTTGTTTCGTCAAACAGCAAATTAATGCCCAATTTGCCATCATCGCACCAATCGGGTAATTCGTCTATGTTAAGGGTTAGACGCAGTTTATTTGGACCCAATACTTTTATGGTACCATTTATTGGCTGTGCATCTGAATGAATATTCGAAAAAAGAGCTGCAATTTTTCCACCCGAGAATTGGTGTGGTTCATTGTGGTTGGTGGTTCTTTCCACTTCAATGGAAATATATTCACCCAAACCAATTTCAGTATTGCTGATGTTTATGGGATACCAAGTAACACCATTTTGTTTTCGGTGTGTTAAATTGTTTCTCGAAAAATGCTCCTTGTACTGAAGGAAATCCTCGTCACGCTCAATTTTTAAAAGTTTCCTTAATAGTTGTAGGCGTTCCACTTCGTGTTTAAAATATTGTTCTGATTGTCTTAAAATTTAATTAAAGAATATTTTTTAAGCAATCTTCAATATGTTTTTCTTAAACATTTGTAGTGCAATAAAATTTAGAACCGTACCGAGGAGAAACAAGACTAAAATTCGTGAAAGAAATGTAGGGTCATTTATGGGAAGCATCCTCCAAAATATATCATAAAAACCCTGTATTCCCCAATAGTTAACCGAGAACACAGAAATTTTTTGCATAAACACAGGCATAATAAAAGTGGGTATCATACTGCCTCCGATACAACTCATTACCAATATGATAAGTGTTGACATTCCTTGCACTTGCTGACGTGATTTTGAAAAGGAAGCAAGAAATACTCCAAAACTTGAACAGGCATATCCTATTGCAAGTATCATTAGAAGAATGGCCGCGAGATGAGAAAAAATATCCAATCCAAAAACTAGCTTAGCATAAATAAACATAATCACCAATTGAAAAGCGGAAACAAAGTTTGCATAAATCATTTTTCCAAATAAAATACTGTTGGGACGAATAGGGGAATACAATAGCTTTTTTAAAGTGCCTTCTTGTTTTTCATCCAATAAACTGGCGCCCATTCCAACTACTGAAAACAAAAGCATCATAATTGCGGTACCAGCTACTGCGTGAATTAATCCGGGTGAATTTTCTTCTTCAGCAATAAGTGGAGTTGATTTTATAAATGAATCCGATTGCTTTTTACTTTCACTGGAAGAAAAATTATTCGAAATTTGGGTGTGAATTCTTTCTCTGGTTGCTGAATCCATAGTTGGGTTTTCACTGTCAAATTTTTCCAGAGCGCTTTTAGCTGAGGATTTCACTCCAATGATTCCCATAAGGTTACCTAGGAGTGCTCCTTGAAGAATACCTGTTTCAGCTTCTTTTGCTGCATCATATTTAAATTCAATGGGTGGTTTGTTTCCTGCATTTATTGAATCACGGAAGCCTTTGTGAAAAACAAGAATTGCTGCCACATCTCCTTTTTTAACTAGGTTTTCTGCCGAATCAAGACTTGTTTGGGAAACCTTAAATTCTTTCAAGGAGTCTAATTCTGCAATGGCATTCTTTGATACCTCAGTTTTGTCTTCATCTGCAATGACTAAGGTTTTTGGTCGCGACTCACCTTTTGTTTGTCCAGCACCGCCAAATGCAAAAGCAAAAAGTGTTATTAGTGCCATTGGAACAGCTACAGTGAGCATTAATGCTCTTTTGTCAGCAAAAAATAACTGTATATCTTTCAGTGCTAGTTTTATCATTTTAGTCGCGTAGTTGCTTGCCTGTTAAACTTAAAAAGATGGTCTCCAAATTTACTTTTTGAATGTCGATATTAGAAATACTTAAACCGGCTTGGTTGCATTTTAATATGATTACAGACAAATCTCTGTTTACCTCGGAAGTAAAAAAATGAATGGCATTTTCAATGCGTTTTACGCCTTCCCATTCCGAAGAGATATTGGCATATAAGGAATCCGATAAGTTTTCGAAGGAAACAACAATTGTTTCTTTCATTTTGCTCAATGATTTTAATTCTTCTAAGGTTCCTTGTGCAATAATTTGTCCGTTATCGATGATTCCTATTTTGTCGCAAAAGCGCTCTGCTTCTTCCATATAATGTGTAGTATACACAATGGTCATTCCCTCTTTGTGTAATTTTTCCAACACTTCAAAAATGAGGTTTCTGCTTTGCGGGTCTATACCAACAGTGGGTTCATCCATAAACAATACTTTCGGTTTATGTAATAGGGCAGAGGCTATGTTTATTCTGCGTTTCATACCACCAGAATACGTTTTTACTTTATCATCCTTTCTGTCAAATAAGCCAAAGAGTTGTAAGGTTTCGTCAATGCGTACTTTCAAAACATCTTTGGGTACATCATATAAACTTCCCCAAAAAAGCAGGTTGTCGTATGCCGAAAGGTCGTTGTACAAAGCAATTTCTTGGGGAACAACACCAATATTTTTTTTACATTCGGTAGGATTGTTTTTTAAATCGAATCCCGCAATGCTAACACTTCCTTCATCGGGTTCGAGTATGGTACTCATAATGGATATGGTAGTTGTTTTTCCTGCTCCATTTGGTCCCAATAAACCAAAAAACTCACCTTCTTTTATATCAAATGAAATTCCTTTCAAGGCTTGAAAGGATTCATAATTTTTTTTAAGGTTCGAAACAGAAATCATATTGTTTTAATTTTTTTGATACTTTTTTCTATCGCAATAGAGTGAGGAATCCCGTGTATTTCTGATCTCCAATTAATAAAATATAATAGTAGGTTCCATCGGATGCCTCTTTCCCTCTAATTTTTCCATCCCAATAAATTGATTTGTCGGAACTTTTAAATGCCACATCTCCCCAACGATTTAAGATGGTTAAGTTATACTCTTTCGTACCATTGTAAAATACCTTATAAAGGTCATTTGGTGCTAGGTTGTTTGGAGTAAATATATTGGGAATATAGAGTGAATCTTTCGGTACAATTGGAATAACAACAGGTGGGGGATCTATAGGAGGTGGGTCAACTATAACACCACCTGTATCGCAAGGGGGAACAACGTTTGAAAGGTCAGCAAAGGGGTATAATCTTACATTGTCAAATACTGCTTCTGTACAATTTGAACAGATATGTCCCCAGTTTGTAAATTTTATGGTATGAGAAGTAGAAGTTGCTCTAAATTCAACAATAAATCGTGTGCCAATATCAGATGAATTGGCTGTGGATGGTTTATTTGACAGCATAATTTGACCGAATCCTAAATCCAATCCAAACACACCCTTTTGCACAAAAAATCCAAATCCTTCACCACCCGACCAAAATTCTAAAATATAAATTCTGCCAATAATAAGACCATTTACAGTCTGTTCAATGCTTACTCCATTGGTGCCACCATAGGCAGCATCATTTACTGGATAACCATTAGGAAGACCCTGAACCCCGCAACTGTCACGTATAATACAAGTGGTATCGTCAGGGGTAGCCGAACAAGGTTGACAAAATGCATTACCCAAATAAGCCGCTTTTGTCCCTTCAACAATGATGGACATATTGTTATCAAACATCTGTGCATAGGTGTTTGTTCCTCCACCTGTACAAGTCCAATTGGAGATGTTGCAGTTATAAGAAGCCGAAGCGGGGCAAAATACCCCTCCGCCTAAACAAGTTGTGTTTTCAAAACCACCGTTAAGAACAAGGTTATTTACATTGCTGCTAATCGAGTCATTTTGATCGAAGCAAAAAAGACAAATAATTTGCCCGAAGGAAGAAGTGTAAACAGCAAGAGATAAAATAAGAACGAGTAAGTGTTTTTTCATTTTTTTCCTTTATCATTAAACTTATTCAAATGTAATAATAATAAAATGAAATAATAATGCCCAAAAAGAAACTCTATATCTTTAATTATTGCACTGGTAACCTTCTGTTTCGCTTTCAACTCTTATAACTTTTGCAGCACGGCATCCCTCATAAACAATTCATTTTTTACAATGAATTTTGTAGTTAAATCTTAACAATAGTATTGTTGGGAATTACATTGAGATATGATGATACTCGCAAGCAGAACTGATTAATATCAATTGTAATGGAAGGCCTTAAAAATGCTAATCGACAAAAAGCTTTGTTATACTTAGCACACAAAGGTTTTTAGTAATAAACTATGAATTGAAAATTGCAAGCCTGCAATCCTTATGCAAGTAAAGAGCTCTTCTGCTTTTTAATATCTAGTATCCATTTCATTGCCAATTCTTCTGTTTTAAATAATTTACAAGGAAATGTTGGTTTTTTCTTTTGCAAGGCAATGTAAATTGAACCGAGTAATCTTTGAGATGTATTATTTACAACTATGGATAAAGAAAGCTGGTTTTTTAAAGAGTGTGATTCAAACATTTCCATTTCTCTGGCTTCTTTGGTGACACCTCCATATTTACCCGGAATTACTAATATGTGGTATGGGGTAAATCCATTGTCAGTTAGTTTAATAAACGCATCGTGAATTTCTGATTGATCTTTTAAATTCACCTCGTATTTATCAACTTTGAATCTAATTTCAATAACTCCATCATTTCGAACACCAATTTGTGTTAGGGATGTTTCAATTGTATTTATTAGCAAGGCAGTCTTCATTTTTCTACATTTCTTTTTTTAACACACGGGCATCAAGAACAAAAGTACCAAATGGTATGAGCGAGGAAAGAAAGGAAAGGAAGGTTTTAGCAAACGACCATTTATGAGAAATTTTCACTTCAATAAGCGAGAATATGAAAAGTACAAACAATATTCCGTGTGCCATTCCCACCGTTTTTACGGCAAGGGGCATTCCTGCATAATATTTAAGGGGCATAGCTATGCCAAGTAAAACAATAAAAGAAATGCCTTCCAGAAAAGCGATAAGCCTTAATCTGCCAATGGTTGACTTTAAAAAGTTTTGTTTCATATAAAATTTACCTATTTAACTGCAACAACATTAACCTTTAATGTAAATTCATCGTTAATCATTTTGTTACCAATGTCGGCAAAGAAAGTTTTAGAACCATATTTTATATCAAATTTAGAGCGGTCGACAATCGCTGAACCGGAACAAGACAATTTGTTTTGCTCTAATTTTATAAGTGCATCAAATGAAATTTCATTGGTTTTGTCTTTTATTGTAAGCATACCCTTAACGGTAAAATTTGGACCACCTGGCTTTACTCCGGTTAAAGGAGCAACAGAAGTGATAACAAATTTTGCTGTAGGGAATTTTGCTGCATCAAAAAAATCGGCTGATTTAAGGTGAGTTTCTAATTTTGTTTTTCCTTTTCCCGCCTCCATATCTTTATCTTCAATGGAATTCATATCAATTTCAAAAGTTCCGGAAAGATGGCCGTGATCATTTTTAATATCGCCACTTAATAATTGAATTATACCATTGTGTTTTCCACTTACCTTTTCTGCGTACCACTCCAGCGTACTTGCTTTGGTGTCTACTTTAAATACTTCTGTATGTACTTCCTTATTATTGAATGCCATCAATGTTAGGACAACAAGTGCACCTGTAAGTATAATTGCTTTTTTCATTTTGTTTGAATTTTATAATTATTATTTATTTTCAAATTTAAGCTTTTTGTTTAATTATCTTATGGTCTAAATATTTAAATATTCTTTTTCTGAAATTGCTTGTTTTTTTACCATCAAAACAATATAAAAGGTAGCAATGGATGCAGCAATGTGCTTAAATGGATGGCCACTCAGGGTATTTGTATAAACAAAGAGTTCTTGGTCGTAATGCTCTAAAAACTTTGCAATAATATACCAGATAATTACCATTGAAAGTGGCTTCCATAAAAATGAATTCTTATTTGAATGAATAAACAATATGGCAAGAATCAAGAGCATCGGTAAAAATTGTACAATTGCATATAAACGTAAATCACCTTTGCCAATCGATTCAGTGTATTGCCAATACGAAACGGAAAAAATTCCAATAACAAGACTTGCTATCCAAATGTAAAAGGCTGTCTTTTCGGAAAAATACCAGGAATACAATTGAGCGAAGAAGGCAGTAAAAACAATCGTCATTGGTAATCTGTCCCACACCAATGTTTGATTGTTTGGATGGTAATGATAGTAGGCGGAGCCTAATCCCGTAAGGAATATTCCAATAAAAAGTGCCCAGATTATAATGCTTTTTATGTTGTGCTTTACGATTAATTGGAAACCAAAAATTCCGCACAAAATAAAACCAATATTGCTGAGTACATTCCAGCCGTTTGCTATGCCGAAAACGGAATTGTCGTTTGCAAAACTATGATAGTGTAAGTCTTGTGCCAATGGCTGCATTCCTATAAATACTGCTAGGAATGTAGCAATGCTAATGAGTAATAATATTTTGGGTGTGTGATTTTGCAGGCTTTTCATTTTCATTAAACCCTTATTCCAATTACACATACATCATCCACTTGCTCTAAATCGCCTTTCCAGTCTTCAAAAGCCTTATCAATAATTTCAGATTGTTGTTGTAATTGTAAATTACAGCTTGTAACCAAACAAATCAGAAAGCTGTTTGTATTTGAATTTTTTACCCATTTTTGATGATAAATACTGAGTTTTTAAAATATCGTTAGATTTTATTTCAGTACTATTAATTATGTTAAATTTTTTTAAATTTAGACAGTGCTTACTAAAGTTTTTAGTACAAAAAATATTTTAGCTACTTGATCAGGTAAAATGTAATTTACATCTTTTGTATAATCATCATATTCGTGAGCCCAATCGTTATAAAATCTTTCTAGATCTTTAGGACTTTGATAG
>CAIMGI010000089.1 GCA_903840505.1 uncultured Bacteroidota bacterium | reverse complement strand
CTTACAGTTCCCGGTCCTGAAACCTGTGTCCAAACACCTGTTCCAAAGTTAGGAATAGACCCAGCTAAAGTAGTGGTAAGTGCACACACTCTTTGGTCAGGCCCTGCAGCAGCTTGTGTCGGAGCAGCACTCACAATAATAGGAGCGCAAGTAAAGGCACTGGTATCACAAGTGTTTCCTGCTTGCACACAAATATTACCTGAAGCATTACCAAATGTAACGTTAACGGCAGTAGTGCCTTGTCCAGAGTTGATAGTAGATCCTGCAGGAACAGTCCAAGTATAATTGGATGCCCCGGCAACAGCAGTTATAGAATAATTTCCTGTAGTGAACTCACATACGTTTGTAGAACCAATGATTGGTCCAGGAGCAAGCGGTGCTACTTCGGTCGTAAAAGAATGAACAGGGCAGCCAACAGCTGGACCTGATCCATTGTATGGGAAGATTTGCCAGTAGTAAGTAGTACCGGGTTGTAATTGTGGAAATGCATATCCTGTATCATTAGGATTTGCAAGTTGCACTCCGTTTAAAACGTTAGTAGGAGGGTTATTGGTTCCTAAATATACTCTGTAACCAAAGGTTGCTGTAGTTTCATTCCACACCATCGAGTCGTTGCAATGAACATTGGTAGCTAAATCAGCAGGGCTAATAATATTAGCACAAGGAGGTTGACAAGGAATCATATAAGCGAATGCGTTTAGTCGCACATTTGTTGAGTTAGGTGCAGGCGTGTGAAACCAAGTGGCAGTTTCGCCACTGAAAAGAACTTTTCCTCCACCATAAGCGAGTTCAGTCAATACTACACCACTACCAGCATTACCTGTTTTTAATTGAGTTCCACCTGGCCCCGCAACAACATTGTGGGCATAAGAACTACCATTCCAACTAATACCGACTGGGTTAAATGGGCCATTAAACATTGGGTGAGCATTCTGACCTGCTGTTATGCCTGCAGTACCAGGATAAGTACCTATTTGCAGTGAAACTCCACCAAATCCACAATTAACTGTAATATTCCACCCTCCTGAATAAAGAGCTAAATGCCCACCTGCATTTACCCAGTTTTGTATTAAAATTTGATTAGCTGCAATAAAATTATTCATTGCGATATCTGTTGAGGCTCCTCCATCGGCAAAAATAAAACAATTTGCCCCACTAAAAAGAGCGTTAGCATTTACGCCTTGGTAGGTAAGGTTTTGCCATTGTCCATTGCCAAAAGCAGCATTCATATCCGAATCATAACTTGGAACTCCCCAAGCATTTCCTGATTGGTCGTGAAGATATGCAACACCTTGAGCGTTTGTATTAGAATAAAAAAGGGATAGGATAATGCTTCCTAAGGCTAGAAGTATGTGTTTTTTCATAAAGTGTATTTACAATTTTTGAGTTTAAGGGCGTAAAGGTACAAAAAAAGTTTAAAAAAAAAACCCTTCTACAACAGATGTTGTAGAAGGGTTTTTTTTAAAATAGCGTTTTAATTATCTAATGAGTGTAATAAATCCTTTTTGTGAGAAGTCTTTATCGGAATTAGAGATAGCAGTAAGAATATAGTAGTAAGTACCTGCAGGGGCTTTTCCCATTTTGGTATTACCATCCCATCCTTGGTTAGGG
>CAIMGI010000088.1 GCA_903840505.1 uncultured Bacteroidota bacterium | reverse complement strand
TTTTGTGTTTCAAACTTTTAATTTATTGCCCAAATCTACTGCTTTAGAAAATGTTGCACTGCCTTTGATATACGCAGGAATGAATAAAATTGCCAGAGACGAAAGAGCCTTAAAAGTATTGGCTGATGTTGGCTTAAGTAACCGTGTCGATCACAAACCGAATGAACTTTCAGGTGGTCAACGTCAACGTGTAGCAGTTGCAAGAGCATTGGTGAATAGCCCTTCTATTATACTGGCGGATGAACCTACAGGTAACTTGGATTCCAAAACATCAATAGAAATAATGGGACTGTTTGAAGAAATACACGAAAAGGGAAATACTATTATTGTAGTAACTCACGAAGAGGATATTGCTATGCACGCACACAGAATAATACGATTAAAAGACGGATTAGTTGAAAGCGATAAGGTAAATGACAATATACGAAAAGTAAGAGCAATTGCTTAACCAGTATGGCTTTTAAAATATATACCAAAACAGGCGATAAGGGACAAACTTCCTTGATTGGAGGAACACGTGTTCCTAAGAGTCATATTCGTATCGAATCTTACGGAACCATTGATGAACTTAATTCCTGGATAGGATTAATAAGAGACCAAGCGATTAACAAAACGCATATTGATACATTGTTGGAAGTTCAGGACAGGCTTTTTACCATAGGCTCTTCCTTGGCATCAGACCCTGAAAAGTCGAAAATGAAAATTCCGGATTTAAAGGAAGAAGATATTTTATTGTTGGAAAAAGAAATTGACAAAATGAACGATGTCTTACCCGAAATGAAATCCTTTGTTCTGCCGGGTGGAAACACAACAGTATCCTATTGCCATATTGCCCGCTGCGTTTGTAGAAGAGCAGAGAGAAACGTCATATTACTTTCCGAAAACAGTTTTGTTGCCGATTTGGTTGTGAAATACCTAAACAGGCTCTCTGATTATTTGTTTGTACTATCCCGAAAGCTTAGTCACGATTTAGCGGCCCAAGAAATACCTTGGAAAGCCAGAATGTAGTGTTCATAAAATTAGCTTTGAAAGCTCAATTAAATTTTTACTTTTGCAGAAAAATTGAGGGAGAGATGAAAGTAAGAAAGTATTGATTCCCCATTTTTGATTTATAAATTTTAAAAATCATTACCAATGTATTGGACACTAGAACTTGCATCGAACCTTGAAGATGCTCCTTGGCCGGCAACAAAAGATGAATTAATAGATTTTGCAATGCGTTCGGGTGCACCACTTGAAGTTATTGAAAATCTTCAAGAAATTGAAGACGAAGGTGAAATATATGACAGTATAGAAGATATTTGGCCGGATTATCCTTCAAAAGAAGATTTTTTCTTTAACGAGGACGAATACTAATTTTTGAATGTCATAAATATAAAGGGCGTAGAACATAGTTTTACGCCCTTTTTTATTGGTTAACTTGCAACTTAAACTCTAACTCCCAATACGAGTACATCGTCTACCTGCTCATAACCTGTCTTCCAATCTTCAAATAACTTTTCTAATTCCTTTTCTTGGTCAGCCATATGTAAATGTTGAATTGACAATAATGCTTCTTTAAAATTTTTGGTCATCAACTTTTTCCCTTTTGTTCCACCAAACTGGTCGGGAAAACCATCCGAAAAAAGATAAATCACATCGCCCTTAAAAAATGGAACCGAATGTTGTTTAAACACCTGAAAATCTTCAGTTAAACCACCTATGGCAATTTTATCAGGTAAGAATTCATTTATTTCCAATTCCGCATTACCCTTTCGTACTATCCACATTGGGCGATTTGCTCCAGCAAAATGAACAACGTTAGTTTTAAAATCAAATGCGCATAGTGAAATATCCATCCCATCCCTTGAAGTAGAACCTGTATCGTTTTGTTTCAGCGCTGCTTTTAAACTGATGTTTAATGATTGTAATATTAGTGAGGGTTCAGTAATTTTTTGGGCATAGCTTTTTAAAATACAGAATGTAAATACCAGAATACAAATAAATGAAACAGCCTTTTTCATTGCCAATTTATGGTTGCTTTTCTGCACTCTTATCTATTTTCTCAAATAACAATCTATACCCAACCCCTTTTTCATCCAATCGCTCTATTTTACCATTTAACTGATCGCTTAAAATCTTTATCAATTCTAAACCAAATGTAGTAGATTCTTCATTTTGGTCTGGAGAATACCCTACCCCATTATCACTTGCCATTAATTCATATTGTGTACTACTAATTTTGTTTATGTGAACCTTTATGATACCTGAAGAATTTTCCTTAAACGCATATTTCAACGAGTTGGAAACAATCTCCGTTATGATAAGTCCAATTGGAATTATAGTATCAATTCCAAAGCTCTCGACATTTGTTTTAATTTCAAAACTAATTGTATTATTAATGGAATAAGCCGATCGTAAAAAGTTGGTAAGGCGGGTAAGATAATCCTTTAAATCAAGTTTAGTAAAATCTTTTGACTCGTATAATTTTTCGTGAATCAAAGACATTGTAATTATTCTGTTTTTACATTCTTCAAATATCTCTAGTGTTTTTGGGTCGCTAATATAAGTTGATTGTAAACTAATAAGACTATTAATAATTTGAAGATTGTTTTTCACTCTATGGTGTATTTCTTGCAGCAATATCTCAATCTCCTTTTTCTGCTTAAGAATTTCCTTTGTTCGTATTAAAACGTGATTTTCCAGCCGTTCTTTATCAAGCTTCATCCTTTGTGTACGATAATTATAAATATAATACATCAAAAAGAGCAACGATAAAATAATTACAATGTTAAACCACCACGTCTTCCAAAATGGTGTTTGTATTGAAAACTTATATTCTACGGTAGAGTATACATTTGTACCTAAAGTATATGCTTTAACTTTAAATGTATAATTACCCGAAGGAAGATTGGTATAAGTAGCACCTGTTTCATTACCATTGTCTATCCAGTCGGCATCAAAACCTTCTAATTTGCATAAATAACGAACTTTTTGCGGCACAGAATGGCAAATTCCGATATAATTAAAACTAAGGTAATTTTGATTGTAAGGTAAACGTAAATTTTCCGGTAGACCAAACCAGGGGGTTTCTTCGCTTGCATATTGCGACCAATCCGTTTGTTTAAAAAACAATTTTATTCCTGTAATAGCTAAGTGAATATTATCTTTTAATAGATTTTCTTCTTTCGGATTATACTTTATCACACCAGCCAAAGTTGCAAAGAAAATGCTACCTGCTGTATCCATTGAAACAGCGCGTGCATTACACTCTATCCCCTTAAAACCCTCATCAGAAGAATAATTTTTTACCAATGCAATATTACCTGACCCATCAAAAGAAATTTTATCAAC
>CAIMGI010000087.1 GCA_903840505.1 uncultured Bacteroidota bacterium | reverse complement strand
CTTTCAGGGAAATGGCTCTTAACGGAAAAATACCGGGTGTGGTTAAAGCCAGCTGGTAAAACGAAAAGATAAAATAATTACATAATTGTATAATTGTCCCACTAAGGGATAAAATATAAAAAAATGAATACAGATCCAATATCAGATTATCTTACAAGAGTAAGAAACGCCATTATGGCAAACCATAGAGTAGTTGAAATTCCAGCCTCTAACCTAAAAAAGGAAATTACTAAAATTCTTTTTGAAAAAGGGTACATCCTGAACTATAAGTTTGAACAAAATAGTGTTCAAGGGAGTATTAAAATTGCATTGAAATACCATCCTGTTTCAAAAATATCGGCAATTAAAAGCATTCAACGTGTAAGTTCGCCCGGTTTAAGAAAATATACTGGAGTTGATGGTATTCCAAGAGTATTGAATGGTTTAGGTGTTGCAATTTTATCTACATCACACGGAGTTATGACAGATAAGGAAGCCAGAACACAAAATGTGGGTGGTGAAGTTTTATGTTATGTGTATTAAAAAAATAGGAGGAAATTAGAAATGTCAAGAATAGGAAAATTACCCATAGATGTGCCTCAAGGAGTTGAGGTTACTGTATCAGAGAAAAATCTGGTAAAGGTAAAAGGTAAATTAGGCGAACTTACACAGCAATTAGATTCTGCTATATCAGTTACTATTGATAACAGTAAGGTGTCTGTTGCACGTGCTACTGATCAAAAACGTCACAGAGCGATGCACGGTTTATACCGTTCACTTATTGCTAATATGATAAAGGGAGTATCTGAAGGGTATTCAACGGAGCAAGAGTTGGTAGGTGTAGGTTACAGAGCAGCAAATAATGGTCAAATGTTAGAATTAACATTGGGTTACTCTCACAACGTTGCAATGCAATTACCAGTTGAAATTAAAATAGAAACAAAAACAGAGAAGGGAAAGAACCCAACAATTATTCTAAGATCTGCTGACAAAGCATTATTAGGACAAGTTGCTGCGAAAATTCGTTCATTAAGAACACCGGAACCTTACAAAGGAAAAGGTATCAAGTTTGCAGGTGAAATTTTAAGAAGAAAAGCAGGTAAATCAGCAAGTAAAAAATAGTAGTAAAATAAGATTATAATATACAAAATGGCTATTACAAAGGAATATAGGAGATCAAGAATCAAGAAAAGGATTAGAAAGGTTGTTACAGGAACACCTGATAGTCCAAGATTGAGTGTTTTTAGAAGCAATACTCAAATCTATGTTCAACTGATAGATGATTCTATTGGAAAAACACTCTTGGCTGCTTCATCAAAACAAGCTGAAATTGCTTCACAAAAAGTGAATAAAATAGAAAAAGCTAAATTGGTAGGTAAGTCATTTGCAGAAAAAGCAAAAGCTGCCGGATTTGAAAAAATCAGATTTGACCGTGGTGGTTATTTATATCACGGAAGAGTTAAGGCTTTAGCAGATGCAATCAGAGAAGGTGGTTTAGTAATCTAATAATATTAAATAGGCACAAATGTCAAACGAAAATACAAAAAGAGTTAAGTCAAGCGATATCGAACTAAAAGACAGGTTAGTTAGCGTACAACGTGTTACTAAAGTTACCAAAGGTGGTAGAACATTCAGTTTCTCGGCAATTGTTGTTGTTGGAAACGAAAAGGGTGTTGTAGGCTATGGTTTAGGTAAAGCAAAAGAGGTTACTGATGCTATTACCAAAGGTATCGAAGACGCTAAAAAGAATCTTATTAAAGTTCCTATTATCAAAGGTACTGTTCCACACGAACAACTTGGTAAATACAGTGGTTCTTTGGTGTTTTTAAAACCAGCTGCTCACGGAACGGGAGTTATTGCTGGTGGTGCGATGCGTGCAGTATTGGAGAGTGTTGGAATTACAGATGTATTGGCTAAATCAAAAGGTTCATCAAATCCTCATAACGTGGTAAAAGCTACCATCGATGCATTGGTGCAAATGAGAGATGCTGTAACTGTAGCTGATCACAGAGGAATTAAATTAGAAAAAGTATTCAACGGTTAATTTTTGAAATTATGGCAATCATAAAAATAAAACAAGTAAAAAGCGGTATCGACCGACCGGAAGTTCAAAAAAGAACCCTTAGAGCATTGGGTTTTTCTAAGATGAATCAGGTTATTGAAGCTGAAGGAACTCCACAGGTGCTTGGAATGATCAACAGAGTAAAGCATTTATTGGAAGTAATTAAATAATATTTTAAAACAGAAAAATGGAATTACATAATTTAAAACCCGCTGAAGGTTCTACAAAAAACAGAAAGAGGATAGGTAGAGGACAAGGTTCCGGAAGAGGTGGTACTTCAACACGTGGACACAAAGGTGCTCAATCAAGATCTGGTTACTCAAGTAAAAAAGGATTTGAAGGTGGTCAAATGCCTTTGCAAAGACGTGTTCCTAAGTTTGGATTTAAGAACATCAACAGAGTTGAGTATCACGGAATAAACTTAGATGCTATTCAAAAATTAGTTGAAGCGAAGGGTTTTACTACTATTGATAGAGCTCTTCTTGTTGAAAACGGACTTGCTTCTAAAAATGACTTAGTGAAAATTTTAGGTAGAGGAGAGCTAAAAGCAAAAGTTGATATTAAAGTAAACGCATTTTCGGCTACCGCTAAAGCTGCTATTGAAGCAAATGGTGGTACTGCTGAAGTACAAAAGTAATATATGAAGAATTTCATAAATACATTAAAGAATATCTATGCAATAGAGGAATTAAGGACACGTATTCTTAATACCCTTGGATTTTTGCTTATATATCGTTTAGGCTCTTACATAGTTTTGCCCGGTGTTGACTCATCAGTCTTACAATCGGTAAATGGCGAAGCTACAGGATTAGCGGGATTGATTAATATATTTGCAGGTGGTGCCTTCTCAAGAGCGTCTGTGTTTGCATTGGGTATTATGCCTTATATATCATCTTCTATTGTTATGCAATTGTTGGGTATGGCAATTCCACATTTCCAACGTTTACAAAAAGAAGGTGAAAGTGGAAGAAAGAAGATTAGTCAATATACTCGTATATTAACCGTTGTTGTTACTGCATTGCAGGCTCCGGGTTACATTGCAACACAAATACCACAAGAAGCCATTACTAATCCGGGTTCATATTTTTGGATTTCGTCCGTGATAATGCTTATTGCAGGTACAATGTTCATTATGTGGTTGGGTGAAAAAATAACCGATAAAGGTTTAGGAAACGGTATCTCATTAATTATAATGATTGGTATTATTGCTAATTTACCTTTTGCTTTTATTGCGGAGTTTTCTTCAAGATTAGAAGGACAAG
>CAIMGI010000086.1 GCA_903840505.1 uncultured Bacteroidota bacterium | reverse complement strand
TGCAATTTCTTTGTGATTAGATGTTTTTAAAGAATAACCTAAGCCCTTCACCAACAAGGAAAAGTCTCTTAACTTATCTTCATTGGGGCGGTCGTGTATTCTATATACAAAAGGGCGTTCACTTTTTGACTTCTCACACTGATTTGATTTTTTGAAAACTGCAGCGCCAATATACTCTGCCACTTTCCGATTTGCTAACAACATAAAATCCTCAATAAGCTTATTTGAATCCTTTGCTTCTTTGAAAAATACTCCGGTAGGTTTTCCTTCTTTATCCAAATTAAACTTCACTTCTACTTTATCGAAACCGATGGATCCCTTTTTAAAACGCTCTTTACGCAACAATGAAGCCAATTCGTTTAAAGTTAAAAGTTCCTCAACATATTCTCCCTGCTTTGTTTCAAGCACCTGTTGTGCTTCTTCGTAAGAAAATCTCTTATCAGATAAAATGATGGTTCTGCCAAACCACTGAGATATAACTTGAGCCTGACTGTTTATTTCAAACACTGCCGAAAAACACAACTTTTCCTCATTTGGGCGTAACGAGCATAAATTATTCGAAAGCACTTCCGGTAACATTGGCACTACTCTATCTACTAAATAAACAGAAGTTGCACGATTAAATGCCTCATCATCTAAAATTGTTTTTGGATTCACATAATGACTCACATCAGCAATGTGGACACCAATTTCCCAATTATTATTCTCCAATTTTCGAATGGATAAAGCATCGTCAAAATCCTTTGCATCAATTGGATCAATTGTAAAAGTGGTAATATTCCTAAAATCTCTTCTAGTTGCAATATCCGCAGATGTTATCTCACCATTTATGTCCTTCGCTGCTTGCTCGACATTTTCTTCAAATTCCTCAGGCAAACCATACTCAGCAAGTATGGCGTGCATTTCGGCTGTATGTGATCCGGCCTGGCCGAATACTTTTATTACTTCTCCTGTAGGATTTGTTTTACCATCGTTCCAAGCAATAATCTTTACAACGACCTTGTCACCATCATTGGCATCTTTTAAATTTGCCAATGGAATAAATATATCCGTAGTATTTTTAGAGTTAGCAGGAATTAAAAATGCGAACTTTTGTGATACTTTTATTGTTCCAACTATTTCAGTCTTACCTCTTTTTATAATTTTAACAACTTCACCTTCGGGTTTTCCCGAATTTCTTGAAGGATAGATATGAATTTGTACAGTGTCACCGCCCAATGCTCCTATTAAATTTTTTTGCTTTATAAATGTATCCTGTTGTGTCTCGTCAGATATTACATAACCTGAACCACTTTGGATAATTTCTAAAACTCCAATTACTGAATTTAAATTGATACTTTTTAAACAAAATTTCCCCTTTTCCTTTTCTACCAACAAATCCTTTTCAGCCAACTCTTCCATAATTACCAACAAAAGAATTTTCTCACTTTGATGCGTTATACCCAACTGTGCTGATATCTGCTTGTAATTATATAATCTAGAGGGATTTTTAGTGAATACTTCAAAAACTTCCTGCAATAATAACTTTCTATTTTTGCCTTGCTTTACTTTTTTCATTACTTTCTGTTTAATCGCTTTTTTGTAACTTGTAAATATACTATATACTTATATAAAAAGGATTATTTAATGATTTTGATAATTTGTAAAATTGAAAGCGCATTTTACCATCCAACAAATACAGAACAAGCTAATAATGAGACCATTTGAATTCAAAACTAAATATCAAGGAAAAAATTGCTAGTTATTACTAAATTATTATATATTTGCAATGCAATTTAAAATGATTAAAAATGAAAACATCATTACTAAAATTACTAATAATCGTATCGTTAAGTTTTAGCTTAACAAACTCTTTTGGTCAAGGCGCAGTTTATGTCACTGACCAAAGTGGCGAACCGTGGGGTTCCCAATCTTGTATTCAAGCAATGACTGCAGTGTTTGGTAATGGAGGATATACAACAAGTTATTACCAAAACGTAAATCCAAATACATTATTTGTCCCTTCAAACTGCCTCATATATATGGAAGGTGGTATGAACAATGACATATCGATGAACAACTTTATTACTACCAACCAAGTTGCAATGCAAAATTGGGTTAACAATGGAGGGCACTTATTCTTAAATACTGCTGGATGGAATTTGAATGTAAATTGCGGTTTTGGTGGCTACTCAATTAATCTTAATGGTGGGGCAAATTATACAAGTACAGGTGGTATTACAGCTGGACAAAATGCACATCCAATTTTCAATAATGTTACTTATCCTACTGGAACAACTTGGAATGGCGGTTTCTTTGCTCACGATATTGTTAACGCCCCAGGAGGCACTCAATTGGTTGGCGCAACAAGTCCTTCTCAACCAAATTGGAAAATAGTTCAAGAACTTTCATACGGAGGCGGAAAAGTTATTTTTGGTGGTATGACTAGCACTAGTTTTCATAACCCTCAGCCTGGTGCTGATAATTTAAGAAGAGCTATTATTGCTTACTTGATTCCTTGCCAACCACCTTGTGTTTCTATCATAAGTCCTGCAGACTTAGCAACCAATGTTCATTGTAATGACTCTATGGTTTGGAACAAAGCAGCTGCTGCATTTGGATACAGAGTATATTTAGGAACCAATAACCCTCCTACTAACGTTTTAAACGGAGTTCAACTTGCAAATCCAAACGATACCGGATATGCATTTCCACAATTACAACCCGGTACTACTTACTACTGGCAAATTATTCCTTACAACGGATCTGGACCGGCTGTTGGCTGTCCTGTTCATTCATTCTCAACAGAGGTTGCTCCACTTGCTCCTGGACCAATCATTGGTTCTACAAACGTATGTGAGTTCTCTACAGGAAGTTATTCTATTACTGCTGTTGCCGGGGCATCCAATTATACCTGGACTGTTCCTGCAGGATCTACCATCAACTCTGGACAAGGTACTACTGCCATTAACGTTACCTTTGGTAATGCTTCTGGAAACATTTGTGTGCAAGCAGGAAACACTTGTGATACCAGTGCATTTACCTGTGCACCTATTATTGTGAGTGCTGCTCCTACACAAGCTGCTGCAGGGCCTGACCAAAGAGTGTGTGCACTTACCACTACTTTAGCTGGG
>CAIMGI010000085.1 GCA_903840505.1 uncultured Bacteroidota bacterium | reverse complement strand
GAATTGATTGAGTGGAAAAATAAGGATGAAATTGGTAATTTAATTATTGAATACAATAGGATGATTGTGGAACTTTCGAACAGTGCTGAAATGCTTGCAAAATCTGAGAGGGAGAGTGCTTGGAGGGAAATGGCAAAACAGGTAGCACACGAAATAAAAAATCCTCTTACTCCAATGAAATTAAGTATTCAATATTTAGAGCGTTCGTGGAAAGATAAAGCACCTGATTGGGAAAGCAAATTGGAGAAAGTGACGAAGACAATGGTTGAGCAAATTGATACGCTTACAACCATTGCGAATGAGTTTTCGAATTTTGCTAAAATGCCTACTGCCAATAATGAAAAATTAATACTTTCAAGCATTATTGATATTGCAACAGCGCTTTACCAAAATGAAATTAAAATAGAGATAGATTATAATGCTTGTGAGCAAATTCAAGTTTATGCCGATAAAGAGCAGTTGTTGCGTGTATTCAATAATATTATTAAAAACGGAATGCAGGCAATACAGGAGGGAAATGAAGGATTAATTAACATTCGCTTATCACAACATGAATCAATGGTTCAAGTAGCAATAAGCGATAATGGAGTAGGTATAGAGGAAGTTCAAAAGGATAAAATATTTTTCCCGAATTTTACTACCAAATCTAGTGGTACAGGCTTGGGATTGGCTATGGTAAAAAACATAGTAGAAATGAGTAATGGTCGTATTTGGTTTGAAACCGAAATAGGTAAAGGAACCACTTTTTTTATTGAATTACCGATAGTAATTAACCAATAAATAGCATACCACTCAAGTCTTGAATCTTGTGTCTTGATTCTTAAAAAACCTTCACCATCACAAAATCATCCATAAAATAATTGTTTCCTATATCGGTATTCAACAATTTTTCAATTCGGAAGCCCAATTTAAAGTAAAAATTAATCGACTTGTAATTATGCCTATTTACAGCCAATCTCACTTCTTTGCAGTTTGTTAGTTGGGCTAAAAGCAAATCGAACGCTTTACTTCCAATACCTTTATTTTGTTCAGTAGTATCAATGTAAAATTTATGAATAAAATAATTGTCGTTGTTTTCTTTAGTGAATGAAATATAACCTCTCAATACATCATTATCAGTAATTAAATAGAACTCTTGCTTTTTTTGAAGCATTTGTTCTTTCAAGCTTTCTGCCGAATACATTAAATGGAGCATATATTCAATTTGCTCAATGCTAATAATATCAATGTAGTGCGCTAACCAAATTTTTCTTGCTAGGTTAGCAATTTTTGTTGCGTCTTGTTCGGTGGCTTTTATAAGTTTTATATTCATTGTGTAATCCAGTTTTTTAGCAATTGTTCTCCGAACGGTGTTAATATCGATTCGGGGTGAAATTGAACCCCCTTGATGTCAAAAATAGTATGGCTCAAGGCCATAATGTTATCGTCATTATCTACTGCAGTGACCAAAAAGTCGGCCGGCAATGTATTCTTTTTAATTACCCAGGAATGGTATCTTCCCGCTAGAAAGGAGTTGGGTATGTTTTTAAATAAAATATCATTTTCTAAAATTTTTATAGGACTCGCAACACCGTGAAAAACTGTTTTTAAATTTACAAGTTTTGCGCCAAACACTTCGCCAATGGCTTGCATCCCCAAACAAACGCCCAATATACTTTTGGTGCTGCTGTACTCTTTAATAAGTTTGTTTAATATACCCGCATTGGCAGGTAATCCCGGACCCGGTGATAGCACAATTTTATCGTATTTTTTTATTTCTTCTAATGCTATTTCATCGTTTCTAAATACATCCAATTGGGCATTGCTAACCTTTTCAATGCAGTGTACAAGGTTGTATGTGAAGCTGTCATAGTTGTCTAATACAAGTACTTTCATTGAACAAATTTAGTTTTTACTTTTTAACGCGCCATCCTCCATCAACTGTGCTTCGTACAGTTGCTTGTAAACACCTTTATTATTACTAAGCAATTCATTGTGCGAACCTTCTTCTACTATTTTTCCGTTGTCAAGTACGATAATATGCGAAGCTTGTTTTACTGAGGATACTCTATGACTGATAATAAGGGTAGTTTTTCCTTTCATTATTCGAGCTAAATTTTTCAATATGATATCTTCCGTTTCTGTATCTACTGCCGATAAACAATCGTCAAACAATAATATTTGAGGTTGCTTCACAATTGCACGTGCAATGGAGATGCGTTGCTTTTGTCCGCCTGATAAAGTAATTCCTCGTTCTCCCACCATTGTGTTAAAGCCATCGGGGAAGTTTGTGATATTATCATAAATCGCAGCATCTTTTGCAGCTTGTTCTATACCGGCTTTTTGTATATTTTCTTTTAATCCGAAAGCAATATTGTTGGCTATGGTATCCGAAAATAAGAATGCTTCCTGCGGAACATAGCCTATTGAACTTCTTAAAGCATTCAAATTACACTCTTTTATATTTTTATCATCAATGAAAATTTGCCCTTCAGAAGTATCGTACATCCTACAAAATAAGGATGCAATGGTTGATTTACCCGAGCCAGTTTTCCCTATTATTGCTAAAGATTCACCAGCTTCAATGGTGAAGGAAACATTTTGTAAGGCTTTTATTCCTGAATCTTCGTAAGTGAAACTTACATTTTTAAATTCTACTTTGCCTTTTACTTCCATATTATCCTCGGTGGGGTTGACTATTTGTGGTTTGGTTTGTAAAAATTCATTGATGCGCTTTTGAGAAGCTGCAGCTCGCTGAATTATGGAAGTAACCCATCCAATAGCTGTTACGGGCCAGGTTAGCATATTTACATAAAGTACAAATTCAACAATATTTCCGATGCTAATTTGCCCATTTATAGTTTGTAAGCCTCCAATGTATATAGTAAGCAAGGTACTTAAGCCAATCAATACAATAATCAGAGGCTGGAAAATAGCGTCCGTTCTTACCAAATCAAGTGAAAGAAATTTGTATTTTTTTGATTCTTCTTCAAAAGCCTTTGCCGATGAATCCTCACGGTTAAATGCTTTTAGCACTCTTATGCCCGAAAAGGCTTCTTGCGTGAAGGAGGAAAGTTTTGAAATTTGCCTTTGTATGCCTTCGCTTTTTTTATTTATAATACTACTTACTGCATAAACACCAATAGAAAGAAAGGGTAGGGGGAGAATAACATACAATGTTAGCATTGGACTAATGCTTAGCATAATACTAATTACCAGAATAAATGTAACAATTAGGTTTATGCTGTACATTATAGCCGGACCAATATACATCCTTACCTGACTGACATCTTCGCTTATTCGCGCCATTAAATCACCAGTATTGTTTCGCTTATAGAAACCGAGTTCCAATTGTTGATAGTGGTTAAAAATTTCGTTTTTTAAATCATACTCAATAAGGCGCGACATAACAATAATGGTTTGTCGCATAAAAAACATAAATACACCCTTTAATAATGTTGAACCTAATATAAGAAGCAGGAAAAACAAAAAAACGTTGGTGTAGTTTTTAAAGAGTATTTGTTGCAAATTAGAAGCATCAAATTGTTGGTGTATTTGATTCGATTCGGTAACGTAATCAATAGCTATACGGGTTATTTGTGCCGGATAAACAGCAAATAAATTTGAAACCGTAATAAAGAGGATTCCAGCCAAAAAACGCCATTTATATTTTAGGAAATACTTGTTTATATGTTTTAAAGCGTTCAATTATGCTAGTTTTTCGATGAAATTAAATTTTTGTTATCAATAATAAATAATACTATATTTGTGTTACATCAGATAAATGAATTAATTCAAGACTCCAAAATTAGAGATATTCTTCAATCACCTCTTACAAAATACTAACATCTTATTTTTATGACTCAAGTAACAGAAATTACTAAAAGTTCATTGGCCGACAATCCAGTTTTATCGCAAATGAGTATTTACGATCACGAGCAAATTATTTTTTGCAACGATAATAAAACAGGACTTAAGGCAATTATTGCCATTCACAATACAGCATTGGGCCCTGCGCTTGGAGGAACACGGATGTGGAACTACAAAAATGAGATGGAGGCACTTAACGATGTTTT
>CAIMGI010000084.1 GCA_903840505.1 uncultured Bacteroidota bacterium | reverse complement strand
TCTCGAAGGAAATGAAGGCGCGCAATGTATAAGTGCAGATGGTAAAATTTTGTTCTTCACTGCTTGTCAGGAAATAGCCGGTTATGCAGGTGGCAGAGAGGGTTTTGGTAGTTGTGACATCTTTTTTTCGCGCAATATAAATGGCAAATGGTCGGTTCCAAAAAATGCCGGTGCGCCTATTAATACGCAATATTGGGACTCACAACCTTGTCTATCGCCCGATGGAACCACCTTGTATTTTGCAAGTAACCGTCCGGGGGGGAAAGGGAAAATTGATATTTGGAAATGCGACCTTGATGAGAAAGGATGGGGAAAAGCAATCAATCTGGGTGATTCTATTAACACAGCTTATTCCGAGATGTCACCTTTTATTCATCCCGATAATCGTACATTTTATTTTGCATCGGAAGGTCATCCGGGAATGGGCGCACACGACCTTTTCTATTCACACTTAAATGATAAAAAGGAATTTTCGCGACCTGCAAATTTAGGTTACCCTATTAATACCAGTGGTGATGAAATAAGTTTGATAGTGGGTGCAAGCGGAAAAATAGCCTATTATGCATCCGAACGAAAAGAGGGTTATGGCGAACTCGATTTATACTCTTTTGAATTACCCGAAAAGGCACGAGCAACAACCGTTACTTACCTAAAAGGGAAAGTATTCGATAAAAAAACAAAAGGCTATGTACAAGCTAAATTTGAGTTAATTGATTTGGCTACTTCGCAAACAATTATGAGTTCCTTTTCGGATGGTAAGTCGGGCGAATTTTTGGTTTGCCTGCCCGTGAATAAAAACTATGCCTTGAATGTTTCGAAGAACGGCTATATGTTTTACTCTGAAAATTTTTCATTGAAAGAGAAAAACGACAGCAAACCCTATTTGATGGATATTCCATTACAGCCTATTGATACAGGAACTATAGTTGAATTAAAAAACATATTTTTTGAAACCAATAAGTTTGATTTGAAGGAAGAGTCGAAAGTGGAATTACAAAAATTAATAAACTTCTTAAACGTAAACAAAAGTATACGCATTGAAATCAGTGGTCATACCGACAATGTGGGAGATAAAAAACTGAATCAGATATTATCCCAAAACCGTGCTAAATCGGTATACGATTATTTGATAAACAATGGTATTGATAAAACACGCTTAAGCTTTAAAGGCTATGGTGATACTAAACCTGTGGTTGCGAACGATACTCCAGAAAACAAAGCCAGAAACAGAAGAACAGAGTTTAAGGTGATTAGTTTGAAGTAGGTAACATTTCAATACAAAAAACAAAAAAGACCCGCAATTTGCGGGTCTTTCTTATTGTGCTAAATTCCTTATTAATTTAACAATATCAAATATCCTACTCCACATCCCAGTTTTCGTTTTTTGAAAACATTAGAACGGAGCTTGACTTCCACTCATCAAATGCATATCTTTTTTTGAGCGATTTAGTCATATTTTTATCTCTTATTCCTGAAAAAACATAACCTGATATTAATCCACCAACCCCAATTGCAAAGCCTCCAATATATAATCCAGAGTTCGCATCGCTTACACTCTCTGGTACTACTGAGAGCCCAAGCAATATTCCAGCTGCAGCCAAATAGGAAACCAGTGAAATTTTCCTGCATTTAATCGCTTTATTAAAGTAATTGCTTGCAACACCATCTTTCTTAATATCATTTTCTAAATCCACCATTAAATTATTCATTTTCAGTTTTTTGGCCTTATTAAAACCAATAGTATACAATTGATGTGATTTTTTATTAGAAATAAAATTGAAAAAATTAACATCTCCCGAACTTTTGGATGGAGTATAAAAAGCATCACCAAACCTCCAAAACAATTGGCCCTTTTCATCTTTAAAGCATTTAATAGTACTTGTTAAATCAGTACGATTATCCAAATGCACTTCTTTCACATAGTTGGACCATTTATACTTTGTATATTCAACACTTTTGCCTTGAAATAACTCACCAGTATTTAGTTTCAAAAAGGGTGTAGATGGAAAAACCGATTTTGAATCATCATCAAACAATTCATTTTTCTGGGCATTTACTTTTTTATTAATTGATATGAAAACCAATAATAGCAAACAAAATTTTAAATACTTATTCATAAATCTTCTTTTTATTTATACTATTTTATATAAAAAAAAGGATTCGATTAGAATCGAATCCTTTCCTAATTAATATTATTTTACTTTTATATTCTATTTCACCGAATCAACCACAGCTTTAAAAGCTTCAGGATGATTCATCGCTAAGTCAGCCAATACCTTTCTGTTTATAATTACGTTTTTAGCGTGAACTTTACCCATAAATTCAGAGTAGCTCATTCCAAAAGGACGAACCCCTGCATTGATACGTTGTATCCACAATCCACGAAAATTACGTTTTTTGGTTTTTCTATCGCGGTAAGCGTATGTTAAACCTTTTTCTAGAATGTTTTTAGCAATAGTAAAAACATTTTTTCTTGCTCCCCAATAACCTTTGGTTTGTTTAAGGACTTTTTTTCTGCGGGCTTTTGAGGCCACATGATTAACCGATCTTGGCATTTCTTTTTAGTTTTTTGGTGGGCAGTGACTCATTACGAGTTCTTGATACTGAGCACCTGGTTAAATTGATTGTTTAATTAAAAATTACTTACCCAATGAAAGCATAAACTTAACATTGCCTAAATCGGCAGGGTTAACTAATGCTGCACCTGTAAGCGCTCTTTTTCTTTTCGTGCTTTTTTTGGTCAAAATGTGACTTTTATAAGCGTGTTTTCTTTTAATTTTTCCTGTTCCGGTAAGCTTGAATCTCTTCTTAGCACTGGAGTTGGTTTTCATTTTAGGCATTTCGCGTAATTATTTATTTGTTATTTATTGTTTTCTTATTTCTTTTTAGGCGCAATAATCATTCTCATATTTTTTCCCTCTAACAAAGGCAACTGTTCTACTTTACCAAACTCTTCCAACTCCTGAGCAAAACGCAATAATAATATTTCACCTTGTTCCTTGTACACTATCGAACGACCTCTAAAAAATACAAAAGCTTTTACTTTTGCTCCCTCAGCCAAAAACTTCAACGCGTGATTCTTTTTAAAATTAAAATCATGGTCGTCTGTTTGTGGTCCGAAGCGTATTTCTTTTATAACAACTTTTGCCGCTTTCGACTTTATCTCTTTTTGTTTCTTCTTTAGTTCGTACAAAAACTTTTTATAATCAACGACTTTACATACCGGTGGATCTGCAGAAGGAGAAATTTCAACTAAGTCGAGTTCTGCTTCTTTTGCAATTTGCAAAGCTTTCTCAATTGGAAAAACGCCTTGCTCAATTCCTTCACCAACTACCCGAACAACTTGTGCTCGTATGCGTTCGTTGATGTTATGTAAATCTTCCTTCTTTGACGGAAACCTTCTGTCGAATGGTTTCTTAAATGTAGGTTTACTAGTCGTATTGACTTTTTTAAATGGTGTTGCTATACTGACCTCCGTTTTTTAGTTTATATATTATTTAATCTTTGTTCAATTTCTGCATTAATTTTATTCGCAAACTCTTCAACACCTAAGGAACCCAAATCTCCTTCTCCTTGCTTTCTCACAGATACTTTCCCTTCTTCCATTTCCTTTTCCCCCACAACAAGCATAAAAGGCACTTTATTTAACTCAGTATCTCTTATTTTTTTACCTATTTTTTCGTTCCTTTCGTCAACGAAGCCGCGAATATCGTAATTTTTAAGCAAATTCAAAACATTTTTTGCATAATCATTGTACTTTTCGCTTATCGGAAGTATGGCAACTTGGTCGGGAGTAAGCCATAAAGGGAATTTTCCTGCGCAATGTTCAATTAAAACAGCCACAAAACGCTCCAAAGAACCAAATGGTGCTCGGTGTATCATTACGGGGCGGTGTTTTTGATTATCGCTGCCAGTATACTCCAATTCAAAACGCTCGGGTAAATTATAATCTACCTGAATGGTTCCCAATTGCCACTTACGACCAATGGCATCACGTACCATGAAATCCAACTTTGGTCCGTAAAATGCTGCCTCGCCCAATTCAACAACAGTTGTTAAACCTTTTTCGGCTGACGATTCAATGATGGCCTGCTCTGCCAATGCCCAATTCTCGTCACTGCCAATGTATTTTGTTTTATTATCGGGATCACGCAAAGAAATTTGTGCCGTAAAATCGGTAAAATCCAATGCTCTGAAAACATATAACACAAGCTCAATTACTTTGCAAAACTCTTCCTTTACCTGGTCGGGACGACAAAAAAGGTGGGCATCGTCCTGCGTAAAGCCGCGCACACGGGTCAATCCGTGTAACTCACCACTTTGCTCGTAACGGTAAACGGTACCAAACTCTGCCAAACGAATAGGTAAATCCTTGTACGAACGGGGTTGTGTTTTATAAATTTCGCAGTGATGCGGACAATTCATTGGTTTTAAAAAGAACTCCTCCCCTTCCTGTGGTGTGCGAATTGGTTGAAAAGAATCCGCTCCATATTTTTCGTAATGTCCTGAAGTAACATACAAATTTTTATGCCCTATATGTGGCGTAATTACAGGCAAATAACCTGCTTTTACCTGTGCCTTTTTAAGGAAATTTTCCAATCGTTCTCGCAACATAGCTCCCTTGGGAAGCCATAAAGGCAAGCCCATTCCTACTTTTTCTGAAAAGGCAAACAATTCCAATTCCTTACCCAGCTTACGGTGATCGCGTTTTTTTGCTTCTTCCAACAAAACAAGATAGTCAGTTAAATCTTTTTGTTTTGGAAAAGTAACGGCATATACACGGGTAAGCATTTTGTTTTTCTCATCACCACGCCAGTATGCACCAGCTACGTTCATCAATTTTACAGCCTTAATAAAGCCGGTATTGGGTATATGCGGACCACGACACAAATCGGTAAAATTTCCCTGCTCGTAAAAAGTAATGCTTCCATCCTCTAAATCCTTTAGCAGGTCGAGCTTGTACTCATCATTTTTTTCAGTAAAGTATTTTATGGCATCGGCTTTCGACACATCTTTGCGCGTGTAAACACTGCTAAGTCGCGCCAATTCCAACATCTTATCTTCAATTTTTTTAAAATCTTCTTGTGAAATTGTTTTTCCGCCTAAGTCTATATCGTAATAAAAACCGGTTTCAATAGGTGGACCAATTCCAAACTTTGTTCCCGGATAAATAGACTCTATAGCTTCCGCCAATAAGTGAGCCGATGAATGCCAAAAAGTAGATTTACCGTCCGTATCGTTCCAGGTCAATAAAGTAAGTCGGGCATCATTTTCAATGCTTCTTCCTGCATCCCAAACCTGACCATTTACTTTTGCTGCGAGTACATTTCTTGCTAATCCTTCGCTAATGCTTTGCGCTACTTGAAGCGCTGTGGTTCCTTTGGCGTATTGCCTTACCGAACCATCGGGGAGTGTTATATTTATCATAAATCGTTTTCGCTCACCCCTACAATTGGGTGCGCATTTTTTTAGGAAGGCAAATGTACATTAAAAAGGGGAATTATTCTGCTAGTACAGAATCTTTGTGTTGCGATTTATCAATAATCACAAAAATATCTTCGTCATCCTTTTTCATCAGGTATTTTTCGCGGGCAAACTTCTCTAAGCTCACAGCATTGGTTTGAAGCTCCTGAATATCCTTTTGATTCTTCTTTATTTCATCTTTAAAATAGCCCCTATCGGTTTCCAAATGCTTTAATTTTTGCCGCGACTGGTATTGTTCAATCATATCGTAACGATCAAAAAAAGTAACCCATACCGCCAAACCCAATATGGTAATAAAATACTTGTTTTTAATAAAATTAAATACTTTTTTTAACATGCAACAAAGTTACTTGATACAAAGTGCAAAAATAATTTCGGAATAAAAATGAGTTAACAATGGGATGTTTATATCCGGTTGACATTAATATTTCTATACTAGAACTGCAATAAAAAGCAGTTTTGCAGAGATGAATAAATTAATAATTTGTAAATTAACCCAACATCAGCCCATCCTTCATCACCAATCTTCTATCGGCCATAGTGGCTAACTCCTCATTGTGGGTTACAATTACAAAAGTTTGTTTGTATTGCTCTCGCAAAGAAAAAAAGAGTTTGTGCAAGTCTTTTGCATTGGATGAATCCAAGTTACCCGATGGTTCGTCTGCCATAACCACACAAGGATTGTTTATCAATGCACGTGCAACGGCAACACGCTGTTGTTCACCACCTGAAAGTTCGGCAGGTTTGTGCGATGCTCTGTCTTTTAATCCTAAAAAGTCTAATAATTCATACCCCCTTGTTTCGGCTGCTTTCTTTGTTGTTTTAGCAATAAAGGCTGGCAAGCAAATATTCTCTAGTGCAGTAAATTCGGGTAATAAATGATGGAATTGAAATACAAAACCAATGTTCTGGTTTCTAAATGCAGAGAGTTTTCGGTCCTTTAAATTATTCAATAGTTCCCCAGATCGAAGAGCGTCGTGTAGGGA
>CAIMGI010000083.1 GCA_903840505.1 uncultured Bacteroidota bacterium | reverse complement strand
CTTACTAATTGAATAAATCCTTTGTAATTTTTTTGCTCGCCTTCATTTATAAAGCTTACTATATAATAGTACACTCCTTCGCTAAAAGGTGTTCCATTATTGTTATTGCCATCCCATAATGTTTTGTTGGTCGATTCAAATACTAAATTACCCCAGCGGTTAAAAATTTGTATGTTTATTTTTTCTGCCGCGTTGGTATCAATATAAAATACATCGTTTATGCCATCGCCATTTGGAGTGAATATGGTAGCTAACTTTTCTGGAAAGCAATCACCGTATTCAGTTAATGAAACATCATCAATATAATAATAGGCTTCAACGGCACCATCAGAATCTAAATTGTGGTATTTAATATTATTCTTAGTTCTAAAGAAACCAATGGTAAGGTATTGCTCATCTCCTTTTGCACAATAGGACATATTAACTTGCTGCCAACCAACTGAATCGTTTAACAAAACAGTACTATCACTTTCAGCACTAGATGAATGAGGCGACCCAAAACCATTCCACTGTGGTAAATTGCTCGATAATAAACACCCTATAGAAGCAAGAGCACTGAGAGTTGATCTTTTCCCATCATAACGATATACGATAGAGTCTGCACTGCTTACAAACAATTTAATTGTATACTTTTTGCTTTTTTTAAGTGTTTGCAATAGTTTAACACTGATGTATTCAAAATAAGTATCGTAAGAACCTAAATTTAGATATAGCAAACCTGCATAGGCATTTCCTGTGCGAGCGTATTGATATCCGATTTGGTTTAGAGGTGCCATATTAATATCACATTCATTAAAATAGTCGGATGTTCCATCGGAGGGTGCAAACCAAGGTGATGCATATTTAATAAAAGTTAAATTATCGGGGCAACTATCGTGGATCTCAAAACTTGGGTTGGGTACCAAATTTTGTTGTGCACAGCAAGCAGTGCTTATAGCAAAAGCAATTACAAAAAATAGGTAAAATGGTTTATTCAATTAATAAGGTTAAGGGTTAGTGTTAATTTATTTGTTTGGAGGCTTTGCAATAAAATCCCTTTATGGCAAGCAGTGCAGTACTAGTTATGAAGGGTACCTCTCCTTCCTAATGCTGTTACTCTTTCTCTCTCTCTCTCTCTCTCTCTCTCTCTCTCTCTCTACAGTGGTGGGCTTTGTCTGGTTATAGAGCATTACTATTTATATTAGTTTAAGTAAATTTAGTGAATAAAAATTAGGATTGCAAATTTGCTTTCATTAGCTTATGGTAGCCCTATTATTAATGCAAAATAGTTAGTGGACTATACAATAATGGCTAGGCTCACCCAATTATTTCATTTTTTTTGTTATTTATTACAAATCTTATGTATATTTGCAGCCCGATAAAAAAATAACATTATGTCAAGAGTTTGTGATTTAACAGGAAAAACATCAATAGGCGGTAATAAAGTATCGTTTTCTAATAAAAAGACGAAAAGAAAATTTAACCCGAATTTAAAGGTTAAAAAGTTCTTTATTCCTGATGAAGATCGTTGGATAACATTGAAGGTTTCTACTTCAGCGTTGCGTACAATCAATAAAAAAGGTATATCTGCTTGTTTACAAGAAGCAAAAGTAAATGGCTTGATGAAATAGTCATTTTAATTTAATTTTTTTTTAAACGCTGTGCTTTTGTACAGCGTTTTTTGTTTTATATGAAAAGATTATTGTGCTTAATTGTTAGTCTAAGTTCTTGTGTATTTGCGCAACAAGGAAGTGCTGTAATTGACGACAGCTCCTTAGCTAAATATAGCTATGACAAGGATTTATTACCCGCTTCATTTTATAAAAACAATAGAGACACACTTCGAAAAAAAATGCCTGCGAATTCTGTAGCCATTTTTTTCGCTAATCCAGTTCGAAATCGCTCAAATGATGTAGATTTTCAATATCACCAAGACCCTAATTTTTATTATTTAACCGGATACATTGAGCCGGATGCTATTTTGCTTATTTTTAAAGAAGAGCAAAAGTTTGATAGTTTTCAAACCAATGAAATACTATTTGTTCGACAAAGAAGTATGGAGAAGGAAATATGGAATGGTCGGAGATTGGGAGTTAATGGGGTTAAAAAGCTGCTTGGCTTTGAAAATGTATTTATGAATAGCTCCTATAATGATGCTCAGTTTAATTTATGTGCTTTTGATAAAATATTGGTTCAAATTCCTAAAAATGATATTCGTGATAATCCCAACGATCGTGGCGATTTATACAGCTTGGTAAACGGATTTAAAACAGATATTGAAAAGTGCGCTTTAAATGCAGATGCTTTTGCATTGGCACAAATAATGGCAGAAATGCGCGAAGTAAAGCAGGCTGAGGAGTTGGTTCTTATGAAAAAGGCAATTGATATGTCTTGTATGGCGCACATTGAATTAATAAAAGCGTTGGAACCTCTTTTTACAGAATATCAAGCGCAAGCAGTTGTTGAATATATGTTTAAAAAATATGGTTCCGAGTATGTGGGTTACCCATCTATTGTTGGTGGTGCTGAAAATTCGTGTGTTCTTCATTATAGCAGCAATCGCAAACAGTTGAACAATGAAAAATTATTGTTGGTAGATATGGGAGCTGAATACCACGGCTATACTGCCGATATAACGCGTACCTTGCCTATAAGCGGTACTTTTTCAATTGAAGAAAAAGTGCTTTACAATGTTGTATTGGCGGCACAGTCGGCAGGAATAAAAGCTTGTCTGGAAGGGAATAATTTTTGGGAACCCCATAATGTTGCTGTAAAGATTATACAATCACGTTTACTTGAACTTGGAATAATCAAAGATGCTTCGGAGTATCGTAAGTATTTTATGCACGGAACTTCGCATTATCTAGGTCTTGATGTTCATGATGTTGGTCTTTTTGGTAAACTAGAACGTGGCAATATTATTACAGTTGAACCTGGGATTTACATTCCGGAAGGTTCTGATTGCGATAAAAAGTGGTGGAATATAGGAATACGAATAGAGGATGATATACTCATATCTGCCGGGAAACCCATAAATTTATCGGAATCGATTCCCCGCAATACCGATGAAATTGAAAAAATGATGAAGGAGAAGAGTTTTTTTAATGAACAGCGGTAATTTTTGGAAATTTTAAATAAAAATGTTACATTTGCAACCCGTTTTTAAATAAACGATAATACTAAAAATAACAAAAATGGCTAAGAAAGGCAATAGAATACAGGTTATTCTTGAATGTACAGAGCACAAAAACAGTGGTTTGCCGGGAACTTCTCGTCACATTACTACTAAAAACAAGCGTAACACTCCTGACAGATTGGAATTGAAGAAATACAATCCAATTATGAAAAAGAGCACAATTCACAAGGAAATTAAATAATACCTAAAACAAATACACAATGGCTAAGAAAGTTGTTGCATCATTAAAATCAGGTAAAGGAAAAGACTTTACGAAAGTTATTAAAATGGTTAAATCACCTAAAACAGGTGCTTATGCCTTTAAGGAAGAGATTGTTCACAACGATCATATTAAAGATTTTCTTGCTTCGAAATAAGTAAGTAGATGCTTGTTGCGAATTTTTTTGAATTTGCATGATGTAGTATATTATAATGGTAAAGCGGAATAAATTTATTCCGCTTTCTGTTTTTATTAAAGACATAAACAATGGGGATTTTTAGTTTTTTTTCGAAAGAAAAAAAAGAAAATTTAGATAAAGGGCTTTTCATAACCAAACAAAGTTTTTTCTCTAAACTGGCAAAGGTCGTAATGGGAAAGGCTACCATTGATGACGAAGTATTGGCTAATTTAGAAGAAACACTTTTAACATCCGATGTAGGGGTTGAAACTTCCTTGAGGATTATTGAGAAAATTCAAAAGCGTGTTGAAAAACAACGAAAGGTAGAAGCATCTGAATTGAATACCATTTTACGAGAAGAAATATCGGCACTTTTGGTTGAAAATGGAACCGAAAATAAAGTGGATTTTGATACTCCAAAAGGAGTAAGACCATATGTTATAATGGTTGTTGGGGTAAATGGTGTGGGCAAAACAACCACAATAGGCAAATTATCCAACCAATTTAAAAAAGCAGGTAAAAGTGTAATGTTAGGTGCTGCCGACACATTTAGAGCAGCAGCTGTCGATCAACTAAAAATATGGGGTGAAAGAGTTGGAGTACCTGTTGTTTCACAAGGTATGAATGCCGATCCTGCTTCTGTTGCATTTGATACTCTAAGTTCGGCAATAACTAAGGATGTAGATGTGGTTATTATAGATACTGCAGGCAGGTTACACAACAAAATAAATTTGATGACTGAGCTCAGTAAAATAAAAAATGTGATGCAAAAAGTTGTTCCGAATGCACCACACGAAATACTTTTAGTTTTGGATGCCTCTACCGGTCAAAATGCCATTGAACAATGCAAACAGTTTACTGCTGCTACCGATGTAAATGCATTGGCATTAACTAAATTGGATGGAACAGCAAAAGGTGGAGTGGTAATAGGTATTTCCGATCAATTTAAAATTCCAGTTAAATACATTGGCGTAGGTGAAAAAATGGAGGACCTTCAAGTGTTTAACAAGTACGAATTTGTAGACTCGCTTTTTAAACAATAGTTCCATTCAGTAAAAATTCCTATTTTTATAAAATACATCAAATAGGATTTAATGCTTACAAATTTTTGGAAAAAAATTACCGATCGTGGTGTTACTCCCGACCTTGAATTCAATGTTAGGAATAAGATTCGGATTTTTAATTCTTCAATATTTATAATTGGTTTAACATATCTTTTTTACACTTTGGTAGGCTTTCTTCGCCACAATGAACTGGCAGCCTTCCTTACACTTATTTCTTGGGCAATCAGTGCTTTTTGCCTTTACCTAATGAGTCAGCGAAAATATGAATTGGCTTATCATATAACAGCGTCTTTGGGCGTTGTATTTCTTTTTACATTTTGTTTGTTATACGGAGAAGCAACATTGACCTATGTTTTTTTTCTTTTTATTCCAGTTGCAACCATTGTATTGTTCGACAATTTTAAAATTTGCCTTTTCTATTTTATTATTACAATTTTATCAATCTTTTTAGTAAAAGTATATTTTCTTTTCCATCAACCTTATTATGCTTTTGAGGAAGCAAATACTTACTTAGGTTTTCTTAACATCGCGATGACCGCTTCCTTATTATATCTGGCTGTTCGAATGTTCAAATTCGAGAATATTAAATATTCCAAAGAAATTAACCATCAGCGTGAACTCATTGAAGAGAAGAACAAGGATATTCTTAGCAGCATTCATTATGCAAAAAGGATTCAAAGAGCGTTATTTGCTTCTGATGCATTGCTTATAAAAGTTTACCCGAATATTTTGTTCTGTATAAACCAAAGGATATTGTAAGTGGAGATTTTTATTGGGCGGAGCAAACTGATTCAGGTTTTATGCTTGCCATTTGTGATTGTACAGGACACGGAGTTCCAGGGGCTTTTATGAGTTTATTGAATATCTCTTTTTTGAATGAGATTGTGATGGAGAGAAATATTCATAAACCAGATTTGGTATTTAATCACCTTCGTGACGATATTATTAAAGTGTTAAATCCGGCAGGTACATTGGAAGAAGGAAAGGATGGAATGGATGCAGTGTTATGTAATTTTGATTTTAAACAAAATAGGTTTGATTTTGCTTGTGCTAATAATCCTATTTGGATTATTAGGAATAATCAATTGAAAGAGTTCAAGCCCGACAAGATGCCGATAGGAATGCACGAGGATAGGAAACCCTTTTCAATACAAAGCGAGCAATTGCAAAAAGGTGATGTGATATATTTGTTTACGGATGGCTATGCCGATCAATTTGGTGGTACAAAAGGGAAAAAATTCAAGTACAAGCAACTAAAGGATTTATTATTGGAAAATTGTCATTTAACTTTGGCTGAACAAAGTGAAATCCTTTCTCAAAAATTTGAATCTTGGAAGCGAGATTTAGAACAGGTTGACGATGTATTGATTGTTGGTATTAGAATATGAAAAGGTTAATCTGCTTACTTCTTTTATGTTCTAAACTTGTCTTTGCTTATGAAATCAACATTGATTCACTTTACAAAGTGTATTTGAATACAAAAGTTGAGGATACCATAAGGTTATATTCTATTAATAAAATTGTTTCCTATTATCATTATTCGAATCCCGATAGTTCTATGAAAGTTAGCCGAAAGATGCTTCAATTAGCAAGGTCTTTAGGTGCTGAGAAGTGGGAAGCCCTTGCACTGAATACCATTGGGTTTTTGTATCAAAATAGGCGTGAGTATTCGTCTGCATTGAAGTACAATATCT
>CAIMGI010000082.1 GCA_903840505.1 uncultured Bacteroidota bacterium | reverse complement strand
GTATCGTAAAAAAAGTTCTCTGTCTCGTCCTGAAAAAAAGGTGATAATTTTTATGATGTTGTAAATTATTCAACAATACTAAACAGTTCTTCATAATACTAAAAACTAAGGTCAGGCAGTTCTATAAAGTCCCGAATTTTACAGCAATTAAAAATAGAGATAGCGAACTATATTTTTATAATTAATTGATTATCATTATATTGTGGCATACAAATTGCTATATTTGTAATACGGAAAAGAAAAATAGAAAAATGGAAAATAAAGAAGAAGTAGTAGAAAGTAATGAATCCCGAAAAAATATGATGAGTAAGCTCATTGAGATAAAAGACTTGATAGACCTTTTGGGTTATGTGGACGAAAGGTCAATTGAAACTTGGTGCAAAAAAAATAAAGTACCCTTAATTCATATAGGAAAGAAAACTTACACCCTAAACAGTTTCATTGATATGTTCATCAATCAAAAATTAGAGCAATTCATAAAAGCAAACTACAAAAATCCCGATGAAATTTTGAAGGCAATAAATAATGACGACAAAACGAATTTGTCCAAATTAATAAATGCTCCACTAGATAAAGACAGCTCAATCAAATTCAAAGTGAAGAAAAACAGCAAAGCTGCCGATGACTTTATTAAAAAACTAAAAGCTGCGTGAAAAAAATCCCTGCAAAATATTCCCGTTGTGGAATAAAAATCAAGTGTTTAAAATGTACTTGGATGATTAACGATGTTTGTAAAATGACTGGCAAAGGTATAAGTACTTGTCAGCACAAAGAGAAACACAAGTATATGTTTATCGTTCATATACCAAATACCAGTAAGGGTAAAATTTTTCGACTTGCGAAAGCGGATAGCTTTGATGATGCTCTTATTGAAATGGTAGCATTTAAAGAAGAACTGAAGCAACAAGGCTTTCACAAAACTGTAGTCAAAATGAAAACGATGAACACTTCTGTTGCCGGATTTATGGCAGAATATTTAAACTACATTTCGGGTAATGGTTCACACGCACATTTGGTTAAAAAACTTAGTGATGACCATATAGGAGAATACAAAAAGGTTTTCTTACGATTTTGCGATGCCATCAAAAAAAAGGGATACAAGCCGGAAGTACTTGATGCAAAAGATATAAATGACGATATAGTTGAGATTTTCCATTTTTATGTAACAGCACTAAAGGTAGGAGAGACTACCTATTCCAAACATTTTGTTTTAATGAAAGCTTTTATCAATTGGATAATTGAAAAGAAGGACTATAAAATCAATAATGCTTTTATGCACATATCACTTCAATTTGCAAAGCGCAAAAAGAATCCAATTACCAAAGTGGAATTCGACCACTTGATTGAAGCCACTACGATTTTAAATGGAACTTACATTGATTCTTCCGGCAAAAAGAGAAGCAGATATTATCCTTGGCTCACAACTGCTTTTAAAATTGGGTTGGAAACAGGTTTACGAAGGGAGGAAATTGTAATGCTTCAATGGGAACATATTAGAGAGATAAACCATCAAGGAAAAGTATGTTTGATTATTGATGTAAACAACTTAAAGAATAATCGGAGGATGTTTGGCAAAGATTTAGGAAAGTTTGTAAAACCTGTTCCTGTTACAAAAGGATTATTAGCATTGCTGATGGAACTTGGCTATGGAAAGAAAAAAGGCACATCGGGTTTTCTTTTGGAACGAGAAGAAAGTAGAGACATCAAAAATATGCTCGATAATATCTCTCGTGGTTTTGCTCACTTCATTAAGTTCGTAACAGACAGAAAAATCGAGTTTAAGGATTTAAGGAAAACGTACATTACTCAACTTTCGATGAGGCTGGGAAAAGACACAAAATTATTCACAGGTCATAGTGACGACCAAGTGTTAAAAGACTCCTATATAGCTGAGGAATTTATAGCTGCAAATCTCACTGATTTTAGTGTATTTGGAGAGGAGGATAAGACCAAAAGTTGAAAATTCCGCACCTTAATTCCGCACCTTAACTAAAAAAGCCTCCCGAAAACCGGAAGGCTTTTTTAGTGATATTTGCCGAAAACGCCCCTGTTTACAGTGGTTTTCGGCTAGTACCCGGGATCGGAATCGAACCGATACGGACGCAATGTCCACAGGATTTTAAGTCCTGCGTGTCTACCAGTTCCACCACCTGGGCAATCGTACTAAAAAAAGAACTATAAAAGAGCGAAAGACGAGGTTCGAACTCGCGACCTCCACCTTGGCAAGGTGGCGCTCTACCAACTGAGCTACTTTCGCTTATTTAAGGACTGCAAAAGTAATGAAAAATTTAAAAATGCAAAATTTTAATGCATTATAGCAAAATGACTATTTTAAAAGGCTTGCTACCCTTACTTTAATGTAATGGTACGTGTACTTTTACCAACTGTTACCGTTGCCTCATCGTCACAGCCTCCTCCACCAAAATCGATGGTGCGGGTAAGTTTTCCTTTTGGAGTTATTTCAATGCTTCCACTTACAAAATGCTTACATCCCGATGCCATTTTCTTAATTAATGGATTAATGATGAGTGCCGTATAGCTTATTCCTCTCGCACTGACACCACTGCCATTGCCTGTAATAGAATACACATCATCCTTTCTGTCATCTGTGGCATAACCCTCCAACCATTCCCTTGTTCGATCGGAAACCCAAGTAATTACACCTCCATTATTTGCCAATATTATATTCCCGTCTACTTTAATCGAATAGCTTATATGGCCTGCAGCATTCAATCCATTGTTGGTAATTGTTTTAGTACCTGCCAGCTGATTATCATTCACAAAATAATTATCAAACGAAATATGTATCACAGTTCCCGCATCTTTATACTTACCTGTATAACTAATCAGTATTTTACCTCTTCTGTTTTTACCATCGGCTCCAACACAATTATTGATACCAAAATCAACTGTTATGAGGTGTGGATTTGAAACCGTATCCCTGGTAACCATAGCACAATTACTTAAAACACTTAATACTTGGTTGGAGTTTTGACGCTTATAACTACTCACTACTCCACTGTCGGCAGCTTCATCGGCAATGTTCGCCACATCATTGAAGGCAGCTTCTGCCAAAGAGTGATCGCTGGAAGATTCGGTATCACTGCTCTCAAGCTTTTCTTCTTTTTTACAGCCATAAAAAACAACTGTGAACAATGCTATGGCTATGGCATTTCGAAAGATAACTGTATATTTTTTCATTTTATTTTTTTGCGATTTAAATGTACTGATTCTTTTTTAAACACAAAAGCCATTACAAATGGTAATGGCTTTTGTGCAATCATTATTAACCCCTATCTTATCTCAATGTTATGGTGCGAGAATGTCCATTTATGGTAACGGTAGCTTGGTCATCGCAAACACCTGTTCCGTAATCAATTGTTCTTATAGCCTTGTTAGCAGGCGACAATACTATCACACCGCTCACTATTTGTCGGCACCCTGTTGCCATTTTTCTAACCAATGGAGTGGTAATTTGTGATACAAAAGTATTTCCTGCAGCACTCGTTCCGGTTGCTCCGCCTGTAATGCTATATACATCATCCTGCACTGTTTGTGTTGCCGAACCTGCTGTCCACTCTCTAGTGCGGGTTGATGTCCAAGATATAGTACCCCCATTGTTTGCTAGTATAACATTTCCTGTTGCATTTATAGCAAAGGTTAAGTTTCCTGCGCCATTCGGACCATTGTTGGTAACTGTTTTTGTACCTGTAACTTGATTATCGTTCACAAAATAATTATTGAAAGTATGTGTAATAACCGTTCCTGTTGCGCGGTATGGTCCTGTGTAAGAAACAAGTATTTGACCTCTTCTCATTTTCCCATCGGTACAAGTACAATTTGTTGCACCAAAATCAATGGTAATGGTGTGTGGATTTGCTACAGTATCTTTTGTAACGGTGGCGCAAGCACTTAAAATAGTTAATTCCTGATATGGGTTTTGCATTTTATAACTCAACAAAGAACCTAAATCATTCGCTTGTTCGGATATACTTTGTACGTCATTGAAGTTTGATTCCGCCAATGAATTATCACTTGCAGATTGTGTATCAGTGTCTTCAGTTGTAGTTTCTTTTTTACAGCTTGTAATAACGGATCCTATTAAGACAATTGCTGTGATGGTTCGAAGGAAGAAAAATTTGGTTTTCATAGCTTTTAGTTTTATAATGTTTGTTTAATTTTTTACCGGTTTTGTAGCTATGACGCAACATAACCTGTAAGGTTTAAGCAAGTCCTAAAAAAATTAAAAATAAAATTTTAACTGTCTGAAAAACAGGACAATAAATTACTCTTCTACAACATTGTTTGTTGCCCCATTTATATTAAATGTCATAGCACCATCACAACCTCCATCGCCATAATTTAATTTTCGCACCGACAAATTTTTGGGCGTTACTTTAAGTATACCACTTACTATATGCTTACAATTGTTATCAACAGATAAGGCTGTTTCAATAACACTTGTAAATGTATTCCCCAATTGATTTATGCCGCTCGCAGTGCCTGTAAGCATAAAGGTATCATCTGTAATTTCAGGAGTTCCTGTTCCCGCGATGCACTCCTTTTTAAACATACAATTGTAATACACATACGATTTTTTATCCTGGGTATAAATGGTAGCATCTGTTGTGGTAATATAAAACACTTTATTCCCGGCTGCATTTAGTCCTTTGTTGGTGATTGTGAAAGTGCCATTAATCTCCATATCCTTGTAAAAATAATTCAAAAAAGTAATAACTATGGTTGCATTTAACACTTTGTATTTATTGGAAAATACAGCTATAATTTGTCCACGATGATTTACATTGTTTGCATCAACACAATTGGATATTCCAAAATCAATTGTTAATGTTTTGGGAAATACAGTGTCGGGAGCTGCTGCTGTAACCGTGTAAGTAGCACACGTTGATTGTACTTTATTTAACTCTGTTTGTAATGAAGCGCCTTCCATTACTTGATTGTATAAATCATTTATAAAATTAACTGCCATTATATTATCCATCACCGAAAAAACTTCTTTATCGTTATTTCTGTCAGATTTTCTGCAGGACAATGAAAACAAACAAGCTATAAATGCTAAACTAAACAGAGCAATCTTTTTCATACAATTATTTTATTCGTTCGTATTTCATAAATGAATGTGAGTATGTATTTTTTTCGTTTACAATTCCAGGAACTGTTTCCGTTAATTTCCAATTTAAGGTATCAATTTCAGGAAAAAAAACATCACCGTCAAAATTTTCATCAATTTGGGTCAAGTAGATTGTATTCACCTTATCAATAGTTTGCTTATAAATTTCGGCACCACCAATAATAAACACCTCGTCATCTTTTCTTGACTCTGCTTCTTTTAATGCATCTGCAATGGTATGTACTACTATCGTTCCGGGTGCGGAATAATTCTTTTGATGTGTAACAACAATATTGGTTCTATTGATGAGTGGCCTGTATTTTTCAGGAATGGACTCGTAATTCTTTCTTCCTGTTATAATACAATGTCCGCTTGTTTTTTCCTTAAAAAATTTCATATCAGCAGGTAAATGCCAAATGAGTGCATTGTTTTTACCTATCACATTTTTTTTAGCAACAGCCACTATTATTGATAGTTTCATTAACTATGCGTATGAGATAGAATGTTCAAATGTTTCGGCACTACTGTTTGCCATATCCAATTCGTATGCCGGTGGAAAAGGCGGCTCCAATAAACTTCCTCGCAACATATACGGATAGGTTTCTGCATAAGTCTGAATGGTTGCAGCACTTACCCTTCTATAAATGTACGAACGGTGCAATTTACTTGGATGGTTTATTCCGGCTGCAGCCAATAATTCAACAGCACTTTTAACAGTCTCACCGTGAAAATTAGCAACTCTTACTTTTTTATCGTTTACATCTAAACCTTTTGCTAAATTATTGTCCTGGGTAGCAACTCCTGTAGGACATTTGTTTGTATTGCATTCCAGCGCTTGTATACAACCTAAAGAAATCATCATTGCACGAGCAGCATTACACATATCTGCTCCTAAAGAAAGGTTCTTCACTAAATCAAAACCACTTGCTACCTTGCCGGAAGCAATTATTTTAATGTGACGCTTCAAAGCAAATCCGTTCAAGGTATCGTATACAAATGCCAATCCATCGCGCAAAGGCATTCCTACTGAATTAGAAAATTCTAATGGAGCAGCACCTGTACCACCTTCTCCCCCATCAACTGTAATAAAGTCGGGCATAATATTGGTTTTTACCATTGCTTTGCAAATGGCAATAAACTGACTTTTTCTTCCTACACACAATTTAAACCCTACCGGTTTTCCACCTGATAAGTTGCGCAATTTTTCAATAAATTGTAGCATTTCCACCGGATTTGAAAAAGCATTGTGAGAAGGTGGAGAAAGTACATCCTTCCCTTTTTCAACCAAACGTATTTTTGCTATTTCATCGGTTACTTTCTTTGCAGGCAATATTCCACCGTGACCGGGTTTTGCACCTTGAGAAAGTTTTATCTCAATCATTTTTACATTGGGCAACACGGCACGATTCGCAAATTCTTCATAATTAAATGTTCCGTCAGCGTGACGGCAACCAAAATAGCCTGTTCCTATTTGCCAAATAATATCGCCACCGGGTTCTATATGGTAAGGGCTTAATCCGCCTTCACCTGTATTGTGAGCAAATCCTCCTATTTTAGCTCCGCCATTCAAAGCCATAATCGCATTTTTGCTCAATGAACCAAAACTCATTGCTGATACATTAAAAATACTCGCAGAATAAGGTTGTTTACAATCAGGTCCTCCCACCATCACTCTGGGGTTATTATCTACCTTATCGTGATGAAGGGGCGATATACTGTGATTTAACCATTCATAACCTACTTCATATACATTTAACTGGGTACCAAAAGGGGTTGTGTCGTTTACTTTTTTAGCACGCTGATAAATTACATTTCTGTTTAATCTATTATAGGGTGCGCCATCTGTATCTGATTCAATAAAATATTGGTAAATTTTAGGACGCATCCACTCTGCCCAATAGCGCATTCGTCCAATCACAGGGTAATTCCTGCGAATAGTTTGGCTTGGTTGAAGAATATCGTTGACACCAACTAAAATAAGTGGTATGGTAATACACAACGACCATAAAAATCCGTGGTAATAATACCCTATGATTGCTGTTAATAGCAATACTATTATTGAAAAATAAAAAAATGTAGCGCGCATAGAATTATATTTTGTACTAAAATAGTAAAAAATCAGACAGCTACCGAAGCTTTAATGTGAGGATGAGGATTATAATTTTCAATAGTAAAATCCTCAAATTTAAAATCAAAAATACTAGAAACGGCAGGATTTATTTTCAAGGTAGGCAAAGGCCTTAAGTCTCTTGACAGTTGGAGTTTTGCTTGTTCAATGTGATTTGAATAAATGTGTGCATCACCTAAAGTATGAATAAAATCGCCAACCTGTAAATTACACACCTGCGCCATCATCATTGTAAGCATAGCATAAGACGCAATGTTAAAAGGTACTCCCAAAAAAATATCGGCACTGCGTTGATACAATTGACAACTTAATTTTCCATCGGCAACATAAAACTGAAAAAAAGCGTGACAAGGCGGCAGCTTCATATTCTCTATTTCTGCCACATTCCAAGCGCTCACTATCATTCTTCTGCTATCGGGATTATTTTTCAATTGATTTACTACTTGCGCTATCTGATCGATATGTTTTCCATTGGCGGCAGGCCAGCTGCGCCACTGATAACCATATACAGGTCCTAAATTTCCATTTTCATCTGCCCATTCATCCCATATACTTACTCCATTATCTTTCAAATATTTAATGTTTGTATCGCCCGTTAAAAACCATAGCAATTCGTGTAATATGGATTTGATATGTAACTTTTTAGTAGTAAGTAAAGGGAAACCCTCTTGCAAATTAAACCGCATCTGATAGCCAAAAACACTTTTTGTTCCGGTACCTGTTCGGTCTGTTTTGACTACCCCTTGCTCCAAAACGTGGGTCATTAAATCGTGAAATTGTTTCATATCGGCATAAATTACTAAGCAAAAATAGGGAATTTACCTATGTGGTAAGCAAGTACGGCTCTCCATGTTTTCAACACATTATACATAGTATATTGAGCAGAAATTCAAAACTATATAGCTATTAGTTGCTATAGATTGCTTTTTTACACAGTATAATTTTATACTTTTGCAGCAAAATAATAAATAAACAAAAATGGCAACAAATAGAACATTTACTATGATAAAGCCCGATGCTGTAGCAAAAAACTACATAGGTGGGATTTTAAAAATGATAAACGATGCAGGTTTTAGAGTAGTGGCAATGAAATACACTAAACTAAGTGCTGAGGCTGCAGGTAAATTTTATGAAGTTCACAAAGAGCGTCCCTTTTATGGTGAATTGGTACAATATATGTCGTCAGGACCAATAGTAGCAGCCATTTTGGAAAAAGAAAATGCTGTAGCCGATTTCAGAACATTGATTGGTGCAACAAATCCTAAAGAAGCAGCTGAAGGCACTATTCGTAAAATTTATGCTGAATCAATTGCAGCAAATGCTGTTCACGGTTCTGACAGCGATGCAAATGCGGAGATAGAAGGCAATTTTTACTTTTCTCAATTAGAGCGTTACTAATTACAAATAAAACAAAAAAGGGGCGAGTGTAAAACTCGCCCCTTTTTTGTTTTAATGCTTTTCACAATTACTCTTCCTTTGTCTTTTTCTTCTTCGCTTTAATTGTCTTCATTGTAATTTCTTGCTTTTCTTCATCCAAATCAACTTCTATAGAATCACCTTCAGCAAGTTTCGATTTTAAGATTTCTTCTGCCAATGGATCCTCAAGGTATTTTTGGATTGCACGTTTTAACGGTCGAGCACCGAAATTAACATCGTATCCTTTGTCGGCAATAAAATCTTTTGCTTTTTCTGTTAATTTAATTTTGTAACCCAAGGATTCAACTCGTCCGTACAAGTTTTTAAGTTCAATATCAATAATGATATGAATGTCTTCTCTGCTTAATGAATTGAACATTACAACATCGTCAATTCGGTTTAAAAACTCAGGAGCAAAGGCCTTTTTTAAGGCTCCTTCAATCACACCTTTTGAGTGTGCATCCACATCGTTTGCTTTTGCCGAAGTGGTAAAACCTACACCTTGTCCGAAATCTTTTAATTGACGTGAGCCAATATTAGATGTCATAATGATGATGGTGTTTTTAAAATCAACCTTTCTGCCTAAACTATCAGTTAACTGTCCATCGTCCAATACTTGCAACAATAAATTAAACACATCGGGATGCGCCTTTTCTATTTCATCTAACAATATAATAGAGTACGGTTTTCTACGAACCTTTTCAGTAAGCTGACCACCCTCCTCGTACCCTACATATCCCGGAGGTGCACCAATAAGTCGAGTAACGGCAAATTTTTCCATATACTCACTCATATCAATGCGCAAAAGAGCTTCTTCACTATCAAATAAATACCTTGCCAATACCTTTGCCAATTGAGTTTTCCCTACCCCCGTAGGGCCAAGGAAAATAAAGGAACCGATTGGTTTGTTTGGATCTTTTAAGCCTGCCCTATTTCGTTGAATTGCTTTTACTACTTTTTGGATGGCATTGTCTTGACCAATTACTTTACCTTTTATGGAATCGAGCATATTCATCAAGCGGTTGCTTTCATTCAATGCAACACGCTGAACTGGTATTCCGGTCATCATTGCTACAACCTCAGCAACATTATCCTCAGTAACCAATTCACGGTTATTTTTGGTGTCATCTTCCCACTGCTTTTTTGCAATTTCAAGCTGCTCGAGTAATTGTCGCTCTGTATCTCTTAATTTTGCTGCCTCTTCATACTTCTGACTCCTAACAACCTTGTTTTTTTCTACTTTAATGTCTTCCACCTTTTTTTCTATCTCAATGATATTTTGTGGAACATTTATGTTGGTGATGTGAACCCTTGAACCTACCTCATCCATTGCATCAATTGCCTTATCTGGTAAATGCCTATCGCTAATATAACGCTGAGTAAGGTTTACACAGGCTTTCAATGCCTCATCGGTATAGGTTACGTTGTGATGATCTTCGTATTTCCCTTTAATATTATTTAAAATTTGAATCGTTTCCTCAACAGTTGCCGGTTCAATAATTACTTTTTGAAACCTTCTTTCCAAAGCGCCATCCTTTTCAATATATTGACGGAATTCATCCAAGGTTGTTGCACCAATACATTGTATTTCGCCACGTGCTAAAGCAGGCTTAAACATATTGGAAGCATCCATTGAGCCACTTGCTCCGCCTGCACCAATAATGGTATGTATTTCATCTATAAACAAAATAACATCAGGCGATTTTTCCAGTTCATTCATTACGGCTTTCATTCTTTCTTCAAACTGTCCGCGGTACTTGGTACCTGCAACCAATGATGCTAAATCCAAGGTAACCACACGCTTGTTAAACAATACGCGGGATACTTTTTTCTGCACTATCCTTAAGGCCAAACCTTCAGCAATGGCAGATTTACCAACACCGGGCTCACCAATTAATATTGGGTTATTCTTTTTCCTGCGACTTAATATTTGAGAAACACGCTCAATTTCCTTTTCACGACCAACGATAGGATCTAATTTATCTTCTTCGGCTGCTTTTGTAAGGTCGCGACCAAAATTATCCAACACAGGCGTTTTTGATTTCGGATCGATTGTCTTTTTTGATGAAGCACCAAAACTAGCCGATTCGTCTTCTTCCGGATCATTATCAGAAGGATTAGAAGGGAATTCCGCTTTGGTATCGGTTAAACCGTTGGCATTGTAGTTATCTATCTGAGCTTTTACCATATCATAGTCAACATTGAACTTTGCCAACACATTTGCTGCCAAATTATCATCTACCTTTAAGATTGACAATAACAGGTGTTCTGTGCCAATAAGTTCACTTTTAAACAACTTAGCCTCTAAGTATGTTATTTTCAATGCCTTCTCGGCTTGTTTTATCAATGGTAGATTCTGTAAACTCTTAGTAGATTTAGCTGGGGTTTTAACCGATTGCTCCATTTTTTTGCGCAAATCAATCAAATTCACTCCTAAGGAATTCAATATTTTTATAGCCATCCCTTCGCCATCTCTAATCATTCCTAACAACAAATGTTCTGTACCTATATAGTCGTGACCCAGTCGCAAAGCCTCTTCGCGGCTATAGGTAATGACATCTTTAACTCTGGGTGAAAATTTAGCTTCCATAATTTAGTACTATTTAACGCGTAGTGAGTATCCTTTATTATTGTGCAATGTATAAACAAAATAATTTATTCCAAAATTAACCATCGAATCCTATGCCAAAGTTTTTGTAGGTTTATTTTACAAACAGAAAAGTGTTAACAATGTTAATAACTCATTAATAATTTTAAGTCCTTAAAACGACAGTATTTTAGTAACTTCGGGCGTCAAAATAAAAAAGATTCATACAATCGATTTTACAGAATTTTAAAACATAAAACAAGAAAAAATGGCAGAGGGCGAAAAAATTATCAAAATCAATATTGAAGAGCAAATGAAAAATGCTTACATCGATTACTCGATGTCAGTTATTGTTTCGCGTGCTTTACCGGATGTTCGAGATGGACTAAAACCCGTTCACAGACGTGTATTATATGGTATGCTTGAGTTGGGCGTATTATCAAATCGTGCACATAAAAAATCAGCAAGAATTGTTGGAGAGGTATTGGGAAAATATCACCCGCACGGTGACAGTTCGGTATACGATGCAATGGTACGTATGGCTCAAGTATGGAGTTTACGATACCCATTGGTTGACGGTCAAGGAAACTTTGGTTCGGTTGATGGAGACAGCCCTGCTGCAATGCGTTACACGGAAGCACGATTGAAAAAAATTGCCGAAGAAATAGTAGCGGATTTAGAAAAAGATACCGTTGATTTTCGTTTGAATTTTGATGATTCATTGGAAGAGCCTACGGTAATGCCTAGTCGTATCCCTAATTTATTATTAAACGGAGCTTCGGGGATTGCAGTTGGTATGGCAACCAATATGGCTCCTCACAATTTAACAGAAGTTATAAATGGTATTGTAGCCTATATTGAGAATAATGACATTGATGTTGCGGGATTAATGCAACACATTAAAGCTCCAGATTTCCCTACAGGCGGAATAATTTACGGTTACGAAGGAGTAAAAGATGCTTTTGAAACCGGAAGAGGTAAAATTGTAATGCGTGCTCAAACACAAATTGAGCAAACTGCATCGGGCAAAGAAAGAATCATAGTGAATGAAATTCCTTATTTGATTAATAAGGCTGAAATGATTCGAAAGACAGCCGAATTGGTGAATGACAAAAAAATAGAAGGAATTTCTGACATACGTGACGAAAGTGACAGACAAGGAATGCGCATTGTATACGAAATAAAAAAGGATGCCATTACAAATGTGGTACTGAATAAATTATTTAAGTATACCGAATTACAATCTTCTTTTAGTATCAATAACATTGCATTGGTTGCAGGGCGACCAATGATGTTAACATTAAAAGATATGATAGTACATTTTGTGGCTCACCGTCACGAAGTAGTTATCAGAAGAACAAAATATGAATTAGTACAAGCAGAGAAACGTGCACATATTTTACAAGGTTATTTAATAGCACTTGATCATTTAGATGAAGTTATTAAATTGATACGTGAATCGGCAACACCAAGTGAAGCTCAAGATGGATTAATGAGCAATTTTGGTTTAAGTGAAATACAAGCCAAAGCAATTTTGGAAATGCGTTTACGCGTATTAACAGGATTGGAAAGAGATAAGATTAAAGCTGAGTACGAAGAATTGATGAAATTAATTGATTACTTAAAAAGTATTTTGGCAGATGAGTCGCTTAGAATGAAAATTATTAAAGATGAACTTATTGAAATACGTGAAAAATATGGTGATGCACGAAGATCTGAAATAGTTTATGCTGCCAACGATTTTAAAATTGAAGATATGATTGCTGATGAGGATGTGGTAATTACTATATCACATATGGGCTATATTAAGCGCACCCAATTGGCAGAATACAGAACACAGAACAGAGGAGGAAAAGGATCGAAAGGTACAGCAACACGTGATGAAGATTTCCTTGAGCATTTATTTGTAGCATCAACACACAATTATTTATTGTTGTTTACCGAGCAAGGTCGTTGTTTTTGGATGCGAGCCTTTGAAGTACCTGAAGGAAATAAAACATCTAAAGGAAGAGCAATACAAAACCTAATAAACATCCCTCAAGATGATAAAGTGAAAGCATACATTAACGTTAAAAATTTGGCGGATGAGGATTATCTAAACAATAACTTCATCATTATGTGTACTAAAAATGGTATCATCAAAAAGACGACTTTAAAAGCTTATTCTCGCCCTCGTCAAAATGGTATCAATGCCATTACAGTGAGAGATGGCGATACACTATTGGAAGCAAAATTAACAACCGGTAAAAACGAAATAATGTTGGCTTCACGTGGAGGTAAGATTGTTCGTTTTAATGAAGCTGGAGTGCGACCAATGGGACGAAATGCATCGGGTGTAAAAGGTATTAACTTATCTGGTATAAAAGGAAACGATGTAATTGGAATGATTGCCATTGACGTTGAAAATAAAGACATAAACGTAATGGTGGTGTCTGAAAAAGGATATGGTAAACGTTCGGACATTGAAGAATACAGAATTACGAAACGAGGAGGAAAAGGTGTTAAAACCATAAACATTACCGACAAAACGGGTGAACTAATTGCCATTAAAGATGTTACCGACCAAAACGATTTGATGATTATTAACAAATCGGGAATAATGATACGTATGTCGGTTGCCGACTTACGTGTTATTGGACGCGCAACACAAGGTGTACGACTTATCAACCTGAAAGAATCGGACGACATTGCTGCCGTAACGAAGGTTGACAAGGAAGAAGAGATTATTCCTGAAGTTGGAACGGATATTGCTGAAGGCACGGAAGGAGATGCTGATACTACTAACGAAACTAATAACGAAACAACAGAATCATAAACTATGAAACGACTATTTATTATTTTCCTTGCAACCATCTCTGCACAGGTGTTTGCGCAGAATAAAAATGTGGTTAGTGCCATTAATTACTTAGGCTATTATCAAAAAGATAAGGCAATAAGCGATTTATTGGATGCAAAAACATACATCGATTTGGCTACCGAAAATGCAGATACCAAGGAAAATGCAAAAACTTGGAGCTACAGAGGGAAGATTTATTTGGATTTGTATAATTCAAAGGATCCTAAAGCAAAAGAAACAGCCCCAACAGCATTGGACGAAGCTGCAAAAGCATTTGCTCAGTGTATAAAATTAGACGTAAAAGGAAATTACGCTGATTCAAAAAACTTCCTGAACAATTGTGCTTTATTTTATGGCAATAAAGGGGTTAAAGATTTTAATAATAAAGATTATGCCAATGCATTTGCTGCATTTGAGTCGTCTATTAATATAAAATCGGCCAATTTTAATATCATTGATACCGGAGCAATATACAATGCTGCTGTTGCTGCCGAGAAAGCAAATAATTTTGCAAAAGCTAAAGAGTATTATTCAAAGTTGATTGACATTAAATACGGAGGGGAAAAAGATGGTGCAAAAGTTTACTTCTATATTGCCAGTTTATACAAACAGGAAAAAGACGATGCAAATTATATTGCAACCATACAAAAAGGACGTGCTGCTTTTCCTAACGATAAAATGTTGGTTATTGAAGAGTTAAATTATTATTTACTATCAGGTAAAATTAAAGAGGCAATTAACAACCTTGATATTGCAATTAGCAAAGACCCAAACAATGAAGTGCTGTATTATAACAAAGGAACACTTTATGATAATTTAGCTACTTCCGACAAGCCTAAGCCAACAGATGCTGAGAAAAAAGAATATACCGAAAAGGCTGAGGCTGCATATAAAAAAGCATTGGAAATAAACCCTTCGTATTTTGATGCGCTTTATAACATTGGTGCAATGTATTTTAATAAGGCAGTAAACATTAATAACGCAGCATCGGATATCAAAGACCAAAAGAAATATGATGCTGAAGTAAAAAAGGCTGACGATGTATTTAAACAGTCGCTTCCTTATTTGGAAAAAGCAGACCAGGTTGGCAGCACAGATAAAGCAACCTATAAATCATTGCTACAAACATTACAAAAATTATATTTAATGACAGAGCAACCTGAAAAGGCAGCTGCCATCAAAAAGAAAATGGAATAAAGATATTGTTCTGAAAATAAAAAGCCTCTAAAAAATCTTTAGAGGCTTTTTTTGTATAAATAGATTTTGCTTTAAGAAATCAAGTCTTCCCAACGCAATGGTGCTCCTTGTTTCAAATCGCCTTTTACCTTTCTTCCTATAACCATATCATAAAATTTAGGTTCTAAGCCCAGAGCGGGGCGAATTATTCGGATATTATTTTCAGTAATTACATCACCTGCTTTCATATCTGCATTTACATAAATAGAACGTTTGTACAATACACTTTTCTCTTCCGCCTTTTGTATACCATACTGCACTGTTCCAATTGCTAAAAATGCTCTTTCCGACTCAACAACTAAGCTCTTTAATTCTTCAGGCTCCAACGAAAATGCCGAATCAACTCCACCGTCTGCTCTGCGTAAAGTAAAATGCTTTTCTATAACCCTAGCACCCAATGCTACTGCCGCAACAGATGCTCCTACTCCCATTGTATGGTCGGACAAACCAACCACACAATTGTGTAATTGTGATAGATGCGGAATGGTAAGTAAATTTGTATTCTCAGGTGTAGCAGGATAGGTACTTGTACATTTTAATAATATGAGTTGTGTACAACCGGCAGCTCGCAACACCCTTACACTTTCATCAATATCAGCAATAGTTGATACACCGGTAGACATAATTACAGGTTTACCTGTAGCGGCAACCTTTCGTAATAATGGATGGTGTGTATTTTCAAACGATGCTATTTTATATGCAGGAACATTCAGTGATTCCAAAAAATCGACCGATGATTCATCAAAAGGAGAACTGAATGCAAGCATTCCCTTTTCAATTGCTCTATCAAAAATAGCTTTGTGCCATTCCCAAGGAGTATATGCTTGTTTGTATAAATTGTGTAATTCCTGTCCATTCCATAAAGAGTTTTTATCCTCAATGGTATGAGCGCCTTTCATTGTAATGGTATCGGCAGTATAGGTTTGCAATTTTAGTGCGTGTGCACCGGCAGCGGCAGCGGCATCTACCAAGGCCAATGCCCTATCAAGCGACTGATTATGGTTACCACTCATTTCGGCAATGATAAACGGAGGGTGATTATCACCTATCGATACATTTCCAATTTTTACGCTTGTTTTCATACTGTTTTGTGTTAACGTATAACGGCACTCAATTTTTCTCGGTAAGCGTTCATCAACTTATCCATTGTTTTTTCAATTTGCTTATCGGTAAGTGTTGCTTGATCATCTTGCAGAATAAAACTCACAGCATACGATTTTTTACCCGGTTCCAGCTTTTCTCCTTCATAAACATCAAATAAATTTACCTGCTTTAATAAACTTTTTTCCGTTGCAAAAGCCACTGCTTTTACCTCATCAAAAAGAACGGTTTGGTCAAGCAATAATGCTAAGTCTCTTCGAACTTCAGGGAACTTTGTAAGCTCCTTGTAACTACTCGAAACATTTTTCAATAATTCCATTATTGCATCCCAATTAAATGTAGCAAAGTATACTGGAATACTAATATCAGCCAATTTTAATGCACTGTTCGAAACCAGACCTAGCTCAACAATTACTTGCTTTTTCACTTCATAACTTAAACCTTCCGCAATATATTGATTTGAAATATTGGTAGTTTTAAAATTAGCTATTCCCACTTTTCCCAATATGGCATTTACAAATCCTTTTATAAAGTAAAAATCGGTTTTCTCCACTTTGGTATCCCAACTTTCATCTCTTTTATTTCCCGCAATAAAAACAGACAAATGATTTATTTCGGTATACTTTTTTAATCCATCGGCACCCTTGTTATAATGATACGTTTTACCAAATTCGTAAAATTTAAGATCCGATTTTTTTCTGTTAATGTTGTACAAAACACTTTCTAAGCCGCTATACAACATTGTTTGTCTCATCACATCCAATTCCGAACTCAAGGGGTTTAAAATAGAAACGCTTGTTTCTTTATCACCATACTTCGAAGCCGTTAATGAATTACACATTATTTCACAAAATCCATTTGCACTTAAAAAATTGGATACTGCTTGCTGGTATTTTGTACTGCTTGGTTTTTGTTCATAGGATAATGAAGACCTTACTGTTTCGGGAATATCAACATCATTGTAACCATATATTCTCAACACTTCTTCAATCACGTCAATCTCTCTTTTTACATCTACTTTGTTGGTTGGTATAGCAAGAAGCATTGCATCGTTTCCTTCCGAAACAATTTCAATATCCAACGATCGAAGAATATTTTTTACTTGCTCGTGTGGTATTTTCTTTCCGATTATTCGTTCACAATCATCATATGAAAAAGGTATTTCAACAGGAGAAACAGGAGAAGGGTAAATGTCAATAATTGCAGATGAAATTTCGCCACCGGCAATTTCCTTTATAAGCAAAGCTGCTCGTTTTAGTGCATAAACATTTATGTTGGGGTCTGCTCCTCTTTCAAAACGAAAAGAAGCATCGGTTTTTAAGTTATGGCTTTTTGATGTTTTTCGAACACTAACCGAATTAAAATAAGCGCTTTCTAAAAAGATGTTTTTTGTTTTCGGATTTATTCCCGAGTTCAATCCGCCAAATACTCCGGCAATACACATTGCTTCGTTGTCGTTGCAAATCATTAAATCGTTTGTTCCTATAGTACGTTCAATACCATCGAGCGTTTTAAATTCTAATGGCGCATCAATTTTTTTAACCCTAACAATGTTGCTTTTTATTTTATCTCTGTCAAATGCGTGCAAGGGTTGACCTGTTTCGTGCAGCACATAATTGGTAACATCTACAATATTGTTGATGGGTTTTATTCCAATTGTTTTCAGCGCATTTTTTAACCATTCCGGGGATTCCTTTACCTCTACACCACTTATACTTAATCCTGAATAACGAGGACAAGCAGCAGCATCTTCAATAATAACTTGTAGTGTATCGCTTGTATTGTCTTCAGCAAAAGTATTCACATCGGGCATTGCCAAACGGTGTTCGCTGGTACTACCCTTATGATTTAGCACAGCAACCAAATCGCGAGCAACACCAATGTGCGATGTTGCATCGGCACGATTGGGAGTTAAACCAATTTCAAAAACAGCATCCTGCGAAATATTAAAATAGCTATTGGCAGGCATTCCTACTTGAGCTTCGCTATCCAACACCATAATCCCTTCGTGTGAAATTCCCAAACCAATTTCATCTTCAGCGCAAATCATTCCCTCTGATAAAGCTCCCCTTATTTTCGATTTTTTTATTTCAAAAGGTTCTCCATTAGTAGGATACAACATTGCTCCAATAGTTGCTATAACTACTTTTTGTCCCACTGCAACGTTTGATGCTCCACAAACAATATTTAGAGTATTTTCTGCACCTATGTTCACTGTTGTTATGCTTAGTCGATCTGCATCGGGGTGCTTTTCCTTGGTCAATACTTCACCAACCACCATACCCGCTAATCCCCCTTTTATTGATTCGTACTTTTCAATACTTTCCACTTCCAATCCACAAAAGGTTAACAAATCGGCAATTTCAGCCGGTTCAGCATTTGTATTCACATATTGTTTTAACCAATTGTATGATATTTTCATAACAGCCTACCCATTTAAATAAAGAACAAAATTAATTAAATAAAACCAAACAAAGAGGGAAAATTAAAAGGGCTATTTTCTGTAATTTCAACAGTGGATTGATGTACAAAAAAAGATGAATAAAATTATAACTTTGCGCACAAATTCACCCAAATGAATAAAAAAAACAAGGCTAGCGGTATTGTATACTCTACTAACAAAGATTTCAATTACCAATCTTCAACAAACGAAAAAGCTACCTTACCCCCACAACAACAAGAACTGAAAATATACCTTGATCGAAAAGGTGGAGGAAAAGTTGTAACCCGTATATCTGATTTTGTAGGCGCGGAGGATGATTTGGAAAGCTTGGGAAAGCTACTAAAACAAAAGTGTGGTGTAGGGGGAAGTGTAAAAGAAGGTGAAGTGTTGATACAAGGTGAGCACCGCGATAAAATATTGAAGCTATTAACTGAAGCGAATTATAAAGCAAAAAAAGCAGGAGGATAAATACCTTCCTGCTTTTTAATTGTGTTATTAATTTCTACTTGCTTAGAATTTCGAACTCCGTCCTTCGGTTTAATTGACGCCCCTCTTCGGTATCATTTGTGGCAATAGGTCGGGTTAAACCATAACCTTTTGCAACCAACCTGTCTTTGGCAATTCCTTTACCCACCAAATAATCAACTACCGCTTTTGCTCTGTTATCAGACAAAGTAAGGTTGTATGCTGCCGAACCTTTTCCATCCGTATGTCCGGATATTTCTATTTTAAGAGAAGGAACATCGTTTAATAATTTTGTTAAATTTTCCAACTCGTTAAAAGATTCTTTTCTAAGAGTAGCTTTATCAAAATCAAAGAAAATATTTTTCAATACAATTTTGCTACCTACTGCAATGTTTTTCAATTCAACATCCTTGGTGATTTCCTGGTAACCTGATCCTAAAGGAATATCAAAATTCTCGGAATGGAATAAGTAACCTTCTTTTTTTACAGCAATACCATAGTTTTTACCTGATGGAAGTGTAACCAAATATTTACCCGTTTTGCTGTTAGAAGAGAAACTGGCTATTACCACATTTTTTTCGTTATCCACTATTTCTATCAAAGCTTCCAAGGGATTTTTTGTAAGGGCATCCGTTATAATACCTTTTAATAAGGTAAGTTGTGAGGTCTTTACTTCCACCTGTGCAGCAATGTTTGTTTCAGAAACAGGAGCGGTTTGATTTGCCAATAAATTATCTTCCGTATTCAATACCATTTGTTTTTCTACTCCTAAGAATGATATCTGGTATAAATCAACCTCCCCTTGCCCATCTTCACGAATGGAAGAATAATAACCGTGTTTACCACTTGCCGACATTACAAAGAACATATCATTATCTGGCGTATTTACAGGGTATCCTATATTCTGCGGTGTCGACCATTTTCCATTTTCATATACAGAACTAAAAATATCCAATGCTCCCATAGAGGTATGACCTTCGGAACTAAAATAAAGTGTTTTACCATCGGGCAACATAAACACACCTTCCTCATTGTAAGGAGTATTAATTCCTGCACCCATATTTACAGCTTCACCCCATTTGCCCTTTTCATTTTTGGTACAAGTGTAAATATCTTTTCCTCCTAGGCCACCTTCTCTATCACTCACCCAATAAATAGTTTTTCCGTCAAATGAAATTGTTGCCGCAGACTCGTGCGAAGAAGAGTTAATTGGTTTCGGCATCTTCTCAGGTTTCGACCATTTATCGCCCAATAAATCACATTCGTAAATATTGCCATCACCTTTATCATCGATGTACATAAACAGTTTTTGTCCACTTGGTGACAAACCGATAATGGCATCGTGACCATTGGTATTGATTGGAGCACCAATATTTTTTGCTTGCGTCCACTCCTTATTAAATTTGTAAGAAATATAAATATCTTCAAAATACTCCCCTTCTTGATCTAACTTCGCTCCAGTTGAATTATCTCTACGAGAAGTAAACATCATTACATCTTCATCGGCAGAAATTACCGGAGTATAATCAGAAAAGCGCGAATTAATTGTTGTACCCACATTGTCAATAAAAACCCTGATTGGATTTTTCATATAATTAATTCCATAACCGCATTCATTTAACTTTTTGTCTACATCCTTCATTTTATCTATATCCTTCGAAGACAATGTTTGGCGATACATAGTATACTCTTGTTTTGCCTTATCCCATTGCATAGTTAAGTGATACCCTCTTCCTAACAAATAATGAATATCGGGCGAAACAGTCGGATTTAATTTATATGCTTTTTCAATGTAAGGAACAGCTTTAGATTTGATTACTGTTTTTACAAACACATAACAAGTACCAATTTTGTAGTTTAACAAAGCATTATTGGGGTTAAAGTCGTTTGCCTTTAAGTAATGCGGTAATGCCGACCTATATAAAAAAGGTCCCATTTCATATAACTCATCACCCAATTTTATTTCTTCTAGCGCATCCTTAAGAGCATCTTTCTTGTCCTTAAAATTATCTTTTGTAAACTCCACATTGCTTTGTGCCATTGACTGCAAACAAGCTATTGAAACAAAAAATAGTACGATTAATTTTTTCATATCTAATGTATATCCTTATAATTATTTACATTCACTTGCATACCCTTTTCCTGCAGCAACACCAAGTTCAGCGGCCTTTTTCCAATCTGAACAGGAGCCATTTTCATCACGCAACATTTCTTTTGCATTCCCTCTGTTCAAATATGCAAAGCCATAATTGCCATCTAATTTTATTGCTTCGCTGCAATCGTCAATGGCACCATTATAATTTTTCATTTTATATTTTGCTGAAGCTCTATTGTTATATGCATATGAATATGTTGGTTGTAATTTAATCGCCATATCAAAATCTTCAATAGCACCTTTATAATCACCACTTTCGTAACGAGCGGCACCGCGATTGTTATATGCAATGTGGTAGTCGTATCTAATTTTAATAGCCTTACCATAATCTTCTATTGCGGCTTTATAATCCCCTTTTCTTCTTTTAACACTTCCTAAATTGTTATAAGCAAAAGCCATTTCGGGATTTGCAATTACTGCCTTTTGATAATCGGATATTGCTCCATCATAATCTTCTAATTGGCGTTTAGCACTACCTCTATCATTCAAGGCATAAGCGTAATCGGGTTTAATAATAATTGCCTTGTTATAATCTTCAATAGCAGCTTTGTAATCTTTGTTTTCAAACTTTACGGAAGCTCTGTAATAATATGCTTGAGAATAGTTTAGATTTTTTTCAATTGCCAGGGTATAATCGGCAATTGCGCCTTCTTTATCACCTATCGCATTTTTTGCTTGAGCCCTTGAGAAATAAGCTTTATCATTATTTGGTTGTAATTGTATCGACTTATTATAATCTGCAACTGCCCCTTTATAATCTTTTAACTCAAATTTCGCTGCACCACGATTGTAATAGGCTTTATCAAAATTGTCTTTTAAGCCAATTGCTTTATCATAATCGGCAACTGCAGCCTGATAATCCTTTTTATTATAGTTAGCGATGCCGCTGTTATAAAATTTTTCAGCTTCATTGTCCGGCAAAAACTGTATTGCTTTTACAGTATCCGTTTGGGCATATGAATTACATACACCAATCAATAACGAAGCAAATATTAAAATTGTTTTCTTCATAGGGCTTTGTTAAAAATATTTTACTGATTTTTACAAAAATAATTTCCATCAAAAGTAGTTTTATTGATAGGCAATTACAAATAAATAGAATATGAATAGTAATAAAAAGACGACAAATACAATTACATTTGCTTTTAACATTTTGCGTACTTTTAGGATGATTATTTCGTTTAATCTTTCAGCGGCTTAAATACTACACATTGAAAAACATTATAATTGGTCCGGCTTTCCCTTTGCGTGGAGGCATTGCAAACTTTAACGAAGCATTGTGTAAAGCCTATAACAAAAAACAAATCGAATCGAGCATTGTATCCTTTTCATTACAATATCCCTCATTTTTATTTCCGGGAAAAACACAATTTGATACAGGAAATGCTCCTGAAGGTTTAAAAATAGAAACGCTGATAAACTCCATTAATCCGTTTAATTGGATAAAAGTAGCGCGTCACATAAAAAAACAAAATCCCGATTATGTTATTATTCGCTATTGGTTACCCTTTATGGGTCCTTGCTTAGGAACAATTGCACGTATCATTAAATGGAACACCAATATTAAGGTTATTGCCATAACCGATAATGTTATTCCGCACGAAAAAAGAATAGGTGATAGATTATTCACACGCTATTTTGTGAAAGGCTGCGATGGCTTTATAGCTATGTCAAAATCAGTATTACACGATTTAAAAACATTTACTGAAAATACAAATACCCGACTTATTCCTCATCCTATTTATGATATTTTTGGAGAAAAGGTAAACAAGCAACAAGCACTACAAAATTTAAACCTCAACACAAACGATAAACACATTCTGTTTTTCGGTTTTATTCGCAATTATAAAGGTCTCGACTTACTATTAAAAGCAATGGCTGATAACCGAATAAAAGCATTGGGAATAAAACTTATTGTAGCGGGTGAGTTTTACGAAAAAGCGGACGAGTACGAAAAAATAATTAAAGAAAACAGCTTACAAAGCTCCGTCATTCTACACACACATTATATCGATTCCAATAAAGTAAAAGACTATTTTTGTGCAGCTGATATGGTGGTTCAACCATACAAAACGGCAACACAAAGCGGTATTACCCAAATTGCTTATCATTTTGAAAGACCAATGTTGGTAACAAACACAGGTGGTTTGGCAGAAATTGTTTCACACAATAAAGTTGGGTATGTTACTGAAATTAATCCAACAGAAATTGCTAACTCATTGATTGATTTTTATTCAAACAACAGAGAAAATGAATTTTCTGCAAATGTAAAAACGGAGAAAAAACGATTTGAATGGAGCACGATGGTGGAAGGAATAGAGAACCTTTTAGAGGACCTATATAAATAATACCACTATCGGAACTTAGCCTTTTCGGAAACTTGGGGCTACTACCAAATCTTTACTGCCAGCTGTATGGGTATAAAAACCCTGTCCTGATTTAGCACCTAAATTCCCAGCCATAACCATATTCACCAACAAAGGACAAGGAGCATATTTCGGATTACCAAAACCATCTTGTAACACTTTCAAAATAGAAAGACATACATCTAAACCAATAAAATCGGCTAATTGTAAGGGACCCATTGGATGCGCCATACCCAGCTTCATCACGGTATCAATTTCTTCAACACCCGCTACGCCTTCGTATAAAGTAATGATGGCCTCATTAATCATTGGCATTAGTATTTTATTAGCCACAAATCCGGGATAATCATTTACTTCAACAGGTACTTTGTTTAATTTTTTCGACAAATCCATAATGGTATTGGTAACAGAATCACTGGTTGAATATCCACGAATAACCTCCACCAATTTCATTACCGGAACGGGATTCATAAAATGCATTCCAATTACCTTGTCGGGCCGTTTAGTAACTGCACCAATTTTTGTAATTGATATGGAAGATGTGTTGCTTGCCAAAATTGCATTTTCACCACAGAGTTTATCCAATTCCCTGAAAATATTAAGTTTTATTTCTACATTTTCAGTTGCTGCTTCAACCACTAAATCGGCACTTTTAACACCATCTGCTACAGAAGTAAATGTTTTTATGTTTGACAAGGTTGCTGTTTTATCCGATTCTGTGATTGCTCCTTTTGCTATTATTCTATCTAAATTTTTTGAAATGGTAGCCAATGCCTTATCCAAAGCAGGTTGTGAAATATCTATCAATGCTACCTGATAACCGCATTGTGCAAATGTATGAGCAATTCCATTACCCATTGTTCCTGATCCTATAACTGCAATATTTTTCATAATTTTAATTGAATTTATTTACCTCTTCCCTGTACCACAATCAATACAGTGTATATTAATATTTTAAAGTCCACTAAAATACTCATATTTTCAATATACAATACATCGTATTTTAATCGTTGAACCATTTCTTCAACAGTTTCGGCATATCCATATTTTACTTGGCCCCACGAAGTTATTCCCGGTCTTACTTTTAATAAATGCCTATAATGCGGTGCTTGTTTTACAATTAAATCAATATAGTATTGTCTTTCAGGACGGGGTCCTACAATACTCATATCACCTATCAATACATTGTAAAATTGTGGTATCTCGTCAAGCCTGACTTTACGCATAAATTTCCCAAAAGGGGTAATTCTTGGATCGGTTTTGCTCGATAAGGCAGGACCATTTTTTTCAGCATCAATGTACATCGATCTGAATTTATAAATATTGAATGGCTTGCCGTGTATTCCAATTCTTTCGTGGTTATACAAGGCAGGTCCCTTCGACCCGCTTTTAACCAAAATGGCTATTACAATGTATAAAGGAGAAAATAAAATCAACACAATTAGTGACACACTCACATCAATAACCCGTTTTGCTACCTGTTGCCAGGTTGGCATAATGTGGTGAGATATTTCAATAAGCGGAGCGCCAAAAATAGAATTCATTTTTACCGATCCCGATAAAATATCATACATATCGGGTATAACTTTTATAATAATGGTTGAATATTCTTGCAGCTCATTTATTATTTTTCCAATAAACTCGTGTTCCCACGATTCTATTGCTACAATAACTTCCTCTACATTATTCTGGGTTATTATATTTTTCAAATCACTAAACTCACCCAAGTGAGGCAATTGTTCTTTCAATAAATGTCCTTTACCATTTTTATTTTCAATATGCACAAAGCCAATAAATTTATTGCCCGATGATTTTGATTGTGACTGCATCTCATTGTATAAGTTCAATGCATTTGTATTGCTACCAATCATAAGTGTATTAAACCCTATTCTGCGGCTTTGGATTTTCCTTACAGTATTGGTTGTAATACAAAAACGAAAAAAATAAGTAATAAAAAGATGAATAAAAAAAAGTGACAAAAAAGATTGGTAGTAAGCCTTATAGGAATTAATAAAATCATCGAGCAATAAGGCAAAAAACAAAATTATTACTCCTATGAAAGTAATTGAAATAGTTTGACCAAGTTCAATTAATCTGGATTTTCGAAATGGTGATTTATAGTATCCTGTTATGGCATATAGGAGTAGCCAAAAAAAAGGAATTGAAATTAAGCCTTTGTAAAAAGTGTCATTGAACTCAATGGGAGCGTGAACACCTTCTTGACCTATTTCAATATACAACTTCCTAAAAACAAAAAAACAGGCCCACGAAGCAGATGCCGTTATATAATCGGATAAAATATAAAGTATGGTTTGTAAACGTTTATTCATACTACTGATATACCAACTTTATATTATCAAAATAAAATGCAGGTTCGGGTACTTCAGGAGAAGTTTCGGCATAAATAAAAATATTAAAATCCTTGGCAGAAGTTTGGGGACTTACAACACTAGATAAATTGATGTATATTTTTTTCCATTCTAAATTTCCTGAACTATTTGCGGTTGTTTTCAAATAAACGGCAGTTTGCTGAATAGATTCTGAAGGAGTATTCGCATAAACCCCTACAGCAACTGTCTCACTTACTTTATAGTTTAACTCCAAAAATACATTTGAGCCTGCAGTTGGAAGTACAAAAGCATCGTTTGATTTTAGCTCCAACCTTGTTCTGCTTTGTGAAGCACTCAAAAAACTAGCCCCACTTTTATTGCCTTCAAATACATCACTTACTAAGCTTATTACATTAAGGTTTGTATCGCTTCGTGTAGTTTTGGTCATTGTTATTCCTGGGCTTTCAAAATCTTCCAGCCAGGCAAATTTTGCAAAGGCAGTATAGCTTACTGTTGGCTTAACAACCGTTATTTCGCCTTTTGTTAGACTAACCTGTTGAGTATAAATTGTATAAAAAGGGTATGGAGCACGCGTTTCGCTAACACCACTGAGCTTAATGCCGGGACTTACATCAATAGTATGTTCACCTTCTTTTAAAACCGGAAATTTGGCAGGTAACTGAAATACCCCAATGGCTTTATTATCAATATAAACCCAAGCGTCTGTTATATCTTTTGAATCACTGCCTTGTGTTGCATAATCGACTGTTAAATCAATCTTATCAATAACTATGTAGGATGGTACATCTACACTTTTATCACAGGCGAATAAAAAAACAGAAAAACCAACAAAAAAAATACTCTTACGTAAAAATTTCCTCATCTATTAACTTCACAAAATTACCAATAACACACTTGCAACGACAAATATTGCATTTTATTGTGTTACGAATCTAAAAGTTGTGAAGTTAATTTTAATTTTTCAATTATTTTGTAGGCAACATCCAGGGCTTTATAACCATCATCAAGACTTACAGGTGGAACGGTATCATTTTTAATGGATTCATAAAAATACTCCAATTCTGTTTTAATTGCATTAATTGGCTGAATGCTTGGTTTATCAAAATATATCTGCTTTTGTCCTTTCCCTTTCCCTAAATCAATCACAACAGCCAAAGGATCGGCCTCGCCATTAATCGACTTGAGTTTTACAACACTGACTTCCTTTTCCAAAAAATCGACAGAAATGTATGCATCCCGCTGAAAAAAGCGCGATTTTCTCATATTTTTCATCGATATCCTACTTGCGGTTAGATTTGCAACACAACCATTATCAAATTCAATCCTCGCATTTGCAATATCGGGGGTATCACTTACTACTGCAACACCACTTGCACTAATCTTTTTAATATTCGATTTTACAATACTTAAGATAATGTCTATATCGTGAATCATCAAATCGAGCACCACAGAAACATCTGTTCCTCTAGGATTAAATTGTGCCAATCGATGCGTTTCGATAAACATTGGACTGGAACAATAAGGTTTTGCAGCTATAAATGCCGGGTTAAATCGCTCAACGTGACCCACTTGACCTTTCACATCGGCCTCAAGAGAAAGAGAAATAAGGTGTTTTGCCTCTTCTATAGTATTGGTTATAGGCTTCTCAATAAATATATGTTTGCTCTTTTTTAATGCCCTTACTGCACAATCATAATGCGTAAGTGTTGGCGTAACAATATCAACTGCATCAACTGCATCAATCAACTCATCGATGGAAGAAAAAGCCTTTATATCAAATTCCTTTGATATAGAAGCGGCATTTTTTTCATCAGAATCATAAAAACCAACCAAATCAAATTCAATTATTTCTTTCAATATACGAATGTGAATTTTTCCTAAGTGACCTGCACCCAATACCCCTATTTTCATTTTACATCTGTTTTAGACAAAAGTATGCGCTATTAACAATTAGTTTTTAGTAACCTCTGGTTTTTTATTAGCAACTAATTGTTAGTTTATATATGTTTGTATGTTGAGTTAAACTAAAAAAGAGGACGTGATAGATACTTTTAGGCACAAGGGAATGCGGAAGCAGATGGTAGCAGAAATAACCGAAAAGGGTATTTATGATAGTGAGGTTATTGCTGCACTTGAATCGGTGCCGCGGCACTTATTTCTTGACAATGCGTTTTTAGAATTTGCGTATCAGGATAAAGCCTTTCCTATTGGGGCAGGTCAAACTATTTCACACCCTTACACAGTAGCATTTCAAAGTCAGCTCCTCCAAATTAAAAAAGGAGAAAAAGTATTGGAAATTGGTACAGGATGTGGCTATCAAACTTCCATATTGTGCTTTTTAGGTGCAAAAGTGTTTAGTGTTGAACGGCAAAAATCACTTTACGACAAAACGAAGCACTTATTACCCAGCTTGGGCTACAGTCCAAAATTATTTTTTGGAGATGGCTATAAGGGCTTACCTTCTTTTGCACCTTTCGACAAAATAATAGTTACAGCAGGGGCGCCTTTTATTCCAGAAGCTTTGAAAGAGCAACTTAAAATTGGAGGAACACTTATTATCCCTGTTGGAGATGGTAAAGTGCAACAAATGTTTTCATTGCTAAAAACGGCTGAGAATTCATTCGCAACAAAAGAACACGGGGACTTTAAATTTGTTCCATTACTTGAACAAAAAGCACAATAAACAAAAAAATATACGTTATAATACGGTTTTAAAAACAGAATCAATGAAACAAATAACCTTAACTATTGCATTTATTTTAAGCATTACGCAACTATTTTCTCAAGAACTACTTTCCAAAAAAGGTGAGAAATACCTCCCGGAAAAGGGTGATTGGTCAGTTGGCATTGATGCTGTTCCATTTTTAAACTATACAGGGAGATTATTATCTACTGCCGGCTCTACTTCACCCAATGTATCTAACCCATCTGCTTTTCCTCTGGCGATTAATGGAAAGTATTTTACGGCAGATCAGAAATGCTATAGAGGTAGGGTACGATTGGCTGCACTTTCAAATACTGTTAGAAACTCGGTTGTGGATGAATTAAATTCAACAACTGATACTGTTTATACGCAAGATTCAAAAAAAACAACTTCAGCAAATGTCACTTTGTCTTTTGGTGTTGAAAAAAGAAAAGGAAAAACCAGGTTACAAGGACTTTATGGTGCTGAAGGAGTGTTATTGGTTTCAACCGGTAAAACAAAAATAAATTATGGCAACGACTATTCGAGTACACACGTTTCGGTAACAAGTACCGACTTTTCGGCACCAATACCATCCGGAGGTTATACTTCATCTTCAAGCCTTACGAGAATAACCGAAACAAAACAGGGGACTAGTTTTGGAATTGGAGCAAGAGGATTTATTGGTGCAGAGTATTTTATCCTGCCAAAATTTTCAATTGCAGCTGAACTAGGAATAACTTTAATGTATACAACGACAAATGATGGATATAGTGCTCAACAATCGTGGGACATTGGGTCAAGCAGCTCAAAATCAAAACGTTTAATAAACGGAGGAGGTTCCAGTTTAGGAATTGATACCGATAACAACGGTGGCCAACTAAGCATCAACTTTTATTTTTAATAATTTAATTATCAAGACAATACACTATTATTTGGTAAGAATATTTTCATATTTACTGAAAAATATTTGGAGTAAGTAAAAAAAGCATCGTATCTTTGCGCAAGATTTTTAAAACAACTAATCAAAAACTAAAAAAAACAACAAATGAAAAAAATTCAAAAAAGTTTATTGGTATTATTAGCTGCTGCTGCAGTATTACCTGCTTGTAAAAAAGGAGCTGAGGATCCAGGAATGCCATTTAGCTCACGTAAAGCAAGAGTTGAAGGAACTTGGAATATCGTAGATTTAAAGACGGTTACAACTAATAACGACAACAGCTTTAACTGCGGAAACAACGTTGTTGGAACAAACAAATCTACAGGAACTGAAACTATTTCAGCTACTACATATGGTTATACAGGATCAAATACTGTTACTTGTGGTGCTACTTCAGTTATTACAAACCAAACTTTAACAGGTACTGTATCTAAATACTCTATCACATTTGATAAAGCTGGAACTTGGACTGCAGAAATGAACTACGTTACAAAAGAAACAATTGATAACTTAGCTGGTGTTCAAGGTATGCCTGCAGGAAGTGTTGACAAGGATGATATTACTAAAACTTATACAGTAAAAACTTCTGGTGTTTGGAACTTCTTAGGTAAAATCCAAGACGATACTAAGAACAAAGAAGAAATTTCGGTTTCTACTTTGAGCGATGATTGGACTGTAGCTACTTCTAGCGTTAACACTGACAACCAAGGTAACTCAGGAACTACAACTACTACAACTACTACAAGCAACTGGACTAACAAGAACACTGCTCAAGTAAATGAAATGGTTTCTATTTGGAAATTGGTTCGTTTACATAATAAAGAAATGAAAGTTATCCGTTCTGACAAAGGAACTTCTACAGGAACTAACTCACAAACTCAAGGTGGTGTTACTGTATCTCAAACTTCAAACGGTGATGATTCTAGCGAAACTACAATGACTTGGGCTCAGTAATCCCACTCATTAAATAAATAAAAAGCCCCACAAATTGTGGGGCTTTTTTATTTTACAAGAATAACCTTTTACCTCTATATTTGTAGGATGATAAAAAGAATTTTATTCCTTCTTTTACTTGTTGGATTGTTTTCATTTACAATTTCTTCTATTCCCTCTTATCAAATTGCATTATTAAAATACAATGGTGGAGGTGATTGGTATGCGAATATTGAAACTTCTTTACCTAATCTTATAAAGTTTTGTAACGAAAATCTAAAAACAAATATTAACAGTGAACAAGGAATTGTAGAAGCAGGTAGCAGCGAGCTATTTAATTATCCCTTTGTTCATATAACCGGGCACGGTAATATAGTTTTTTCAAATCAAGAAGCGGAAAACATTCGTAACTACCTGATTGCCGGTGGCTTTTTGCACATTGATGATAACTATGGACTGGATAAATTTGTGCGACCACAACTCAAGAAAGTATTTCCCGAACTTGATTTTGTAGAATTGCCTTTCAACCACCCAATTTATCACCAAAAATATGATTTCAATAATGGCCTCCCAAAAATACACGAACACGAAGACAAGCCACCGCAAGGCTTTGGATTAATATATGAAGGCAGATTGGTTTGCTTTTATAGCTACGAATGTGATTTAGGTGATGGCTGGGAAGACTTTGAGGTGCATAAAGATTCACCCGAATCGCATATAAAAGCATTAAAAATGGGTGCTAATTTAATACAATACAGCCTTACAGTAAAATAAATACCAGCATTGAAGCAAGGGTAAAAAGTAAGTAAGTTGTTGTTCCTGTAGCGCCAACATAATCTTTGGCAACACGCTGACCCAAAAATATACTTGTGAAACTAATGGCAGCAAAAGCAAGTGCTACTTGTCCAATTAGGCTATTTCCCAATACCAGTAACGGAATTGAAAAAAAAGAAAGTACTGCGGCAAGTAACTCAAAAAAAGTGAGCAGATACAATAGAATCAACTCACTGCCTTTAAAGATTGATTGCTTAAAAAAGGAAATAAGCCACGACAAATTTTCTTGATGATTTTTTACTTTATCCCAACCCGATTGAATGAATAAAATTGAAAAAAACAGTAAAATAATTATTTTAATAAACAGTATTCCCCAATAAATAGAAGAAGCCTGGCAAGTATTATTACAACAATAAAAAAGCAGTATTTCCATTAAAAATCAATTAGCAAACTTACTTGTTTATTCATCGCTGCAATAGTTGACTCATCGCTGCAAGTATTATTGTCTATTATTTTAAGTATAGAGGATATGGGTAATTTATAAGGTAAAATATGTGCCCCTAAATAATGAAATACATTTGTTAAATCGTCCATTCCCCTAATATTTCCTGCACGACCGGTAGCAACTCCCACCATTGCAATTTTCTTATTTTTGAATATTTCAGGGTTACACGCATCAATAAACAATTTTAATATTCCGGGATAACTTCCATTATATTCAGGAATAATAAACACCAGTTTCTCTGAAGAGATAATATACTTGTCAACAATTTGTTTAAAAAGATTTTTAGAAGGACTATAAAGTTCTAATAAATCAATTGCTTGAGGCAAGTCTTCAAAAGAAAACAAATGAGACTTAACTTCTTTCTTTTCAAGCATTTGAAGGTACATTGCTGAAAATATTTTCGTGTTATTATTGGGACGATTGGTTGCGTTTATAACAGTTATCATAGGCTCTTTTATCAACAAAAATTTGTTTAAATAAATAATGCATTTTACGCCTAAAAATCGGCAATAAGCCTTAATTTTAACAGTCGCTTATATTGTATTTTTCACAACAAAGTAACAATTATTTATGCAAATAACATACTACGGCCACTCTTGTTTTATGGTTACTATAAATGGAACAAAAATATTGTTCGATCCATTTATTTCCCCTAACCCCTTAGCAAAAGACATCGATATAAAAAGTATCAAACCAAATTACATATTAATATCCCATGGTCACGAGGACCATATTGCCGATGCTGTTGCAATAGCAATGCATTCAGGAGCAAAAGTTGTTTGTGCTTGGGAAATACATAATTGGCTCAATAAGCAAGGAGTGGATTCTACTCACCCAATGAATGTTGGAGGTAAGTGGATGTTTGAATTTGGTAAAGTGAAGTGTGTTTCAGCAGAACATTCAAGTAGTTTACCGGATGGTACATATGGTGGAACCGCTATGGGCTTTATTATTGAATCGGACAAAGGAAGTTTTTACTACTCAGGTGATACAGCATTAACCTATGATATGAAATTAATTGGGGAGTTTAGAAAATTAGATTTTGCCCTTCTTCCTATTGGCGATAATTTTACAATGGGTGTAGACAATGCAATAATTGCATCTGATTTTATTAAATGCAATACCATTATTGGATTGCATTACGATACTTTTGGCTATATAGTGATTGATAAAAAAGAGGCTATTGATAAATTTCACAATAGCGGCAAAAAACTAATATTAATGAATATTGGAGAGGAAATAGTTTTAAAAAATAAATGATGGGAAAAATAATTTCAGTAGCAAATCAAAAAGGAGGAGTAGGTAAAACAACTACTGCCATTAATTTAGCGGCAAGTTTGGCTGTTTTGGAATATAAAACGTTATTAATTGATGCTGACCCACAAGCAAACTCAACATCAGGTGTAGGCTTTGATCCCAAAAATATAAAAACAAGTATTTACGAATGCCTTGTAAACGATATTGAGCCACACGATATTATACTAAATACGTCAACACCTAATTTGGATTTGCTTCCTGCACATATTGATTTAGTTGGTGCTGAATTGGAAATTGTAAACTTACCAAACAGAGAAAAAATGATGCGCTTAGCATTGGCAAAAATAAAGGATAGTTATGATTTTATTATCATCGACTGCTCCCCTTCTCTTGGCTTGGTTACTGTAAATGCATTAACTGCTTCCGATTCTGTAATTATTCCAGTACAATGTGAATATTTTGCATTGGAAGGATTGGGTAAATTACTTCAAACAATTAAAATTATTCAAACCAGATTGAATCCTGAATTAGAAATAGAAGGAATATTATTGACTATGTATGATATTCGTTTACGACTTTCCAATCAAGTGGTGGAAGAAGTAAAAACACATTTCCAACAAATGGTATTCGATACAATCATTCAACGAAACACCAAATTGGGAGAAGCGCCCAGCTTTGGTGAAACCATTATTATGTACGATGCCTCATCGAAAGGTGCAATTAACTACCTTAATTTAGCGCGTGAAGTATTACAAAAAAATGAGCTTACAAAAATGACTGACTCCGAAAAAATAATAGATATAAATCAAAACTAATGACTATTAAGAAAAAAGCTTTAGGAAGGGGATTAAGTGCACTATTGGAAAATGGTGAAACAGATGTTACGAGTAATAAATTAGAGGTTGATGGAAGTAAACACCTAGTTGGAAGTGTATCGAGCATTGCAATTGCACAAATAGAAGCCAACCCCTTTCAACCACGTACAACTTTTGAAAAAGAAGCCTTACTTGAATTAGCCGAATCCATAAAAGTTCATGGCATTATACAACCCATTACAGTGCGTAAACTGGGCTACGACAAATACCAATTAATTTCGGGAGAAAGGCGTTTTAGGGCATCACAAATTGCTGGGCTGACATCTGTACCGGCTTATGTTAGGGTTGCAAACGACCAAGCAATGTTGGAAATGGCATTGGTTGAAAACATACAACGTGAAAACTTAGACGCCATTGAAGTTGCGATAAGCTATAAAAGATTAATAGATGAATGTAATCTTACACAAGAACAATTAAGTGAAAAGGTAAGCAAACAGCGCTCAACTGTTACCAACTATTTGCGCCTTTTAAAGCTTCCTACAACGATACAATTATCTATTCGTGAAGGGAAAATTTCAATGGGGCAAGCCAGAACATTGATTAATATTGAAAACAGCGAAAATCAATTAAAGGTATTCAACTCAATTATAAACGATGACTTATCGGTAAGAGAAGCAGAGGAATTGGTGAGAACCATGAAAAATAAAAAAGGGAGTTCTGTAAAAAAAGCAACGAATTTGTCAATCGAATATCAAAAATTACAAGATGCATTACACAAACACTTTTCAAAAAAAGTAATTGTAACCGGCAATGATAAAGGAAGTGGAAAAATTGTTATTCCGTTTAAATCTAGTTCTGAATTGGATTTGCTCATCAAAAAATTAGATTTATAGTATACTATTATGAGATTCTTTTATAGAATAATAATTTCCTTTATTTTACTTTTATCTCTATCGGATTGGAGCAATGCACAACAATACAGTTTTGAGAACTTTACTATTGAAAGTGGCTTATCACAATCTCAAATATTATCTGTTTTTCAAAACGATGATGGTGTTATGTGGTTTGGAACAAACAATGGCGGTATAACTAAATACGATGGGAATTCATTTGAATATATATCTGATAAGGATGGATTGCCAGACAAAATTATTTTTAGCATTTCTAAAGATAAAAGCAACCACATACTAATTGGAACCAACAACGGCTTATCTGTGTATGATGGAAAAAAATACACAAATTATACAATTAAAAATGGCTTAACCCACGATCGAATATTTAAAATATTTATTGACTCTAAAAACAGAGTTTGGTTAGGTACCGGACAAGGTGTAACAATGATGAACAATAACACCTTCACAAAATTCAATTCAAATGGTTTATTAGATTCAATGGCTGTATTTAATATTATGGAAGACAGCAATCATACAATTTGGTTCAGTACATTGGGCAACGGGGTTGTAAAATATGATGGTACAACTTTCACCACTATTAATACAGGAAATTCTGGAGTTAAATCAGATATTGTATATTCCGTTTGTGAAGTAAGTAAAAATAACTTTTGGTTTTTTACCGATCTTTCATTAGAGAGCTATGTGAATGGTAAATCTACTGAAATTGAACCTGATGTTTTTCAGGTTCTAAAAAGCAAAAAAACGGAAATAGGGTTTTATTGTTTTAATAAGGACGATAAAGGAAATCTATGGATAGGTACTGATCAAGGTCTTCTTAAATATACTAGCGGCAAATTCTATTTATATAATGAACAAACAGGATTGGTACATAATGTTATTTGGCAGATACTACAAGATAGAGAAAGGAATATGTGGTTTGCCTCTAAAGAAAATGGGATATCGAAGTTACAAAGTGAAACATTTATCACTGATAGTAAAAAAACAGGGTTAATTAGTGACAATGTTAGCGCAATTCACCAAAGTAAAAATGGGATATTATATATAGGCACAAAAACAGGTATTACTATTCAGGATGGATTTAAAAATGCTTCATATGGCACCAAGGATTTTGGCGGCAACTTAAATGATGATATTCAGACCATTGCAGAAGATAGTAAAGGAATAATATATATAGGAACTACTTACGGTATAGTAAAATACAATGGAAAATCATTCGAGAGAATTACAAATGAAAAAAAAGGTAGCGAAAATCTTAATTTCTGTTTGGATATTTTAATAGATGAAAATGATGAAATATGGCTCGGAACAAGGGGCGGACTTGCGAAATTAAAAAATAATGAAATTACCGAAGTTTCTGGCGATTATTTACCAAAAAAAAGTATTTTTAAAATTCATCAATATAAAACTGGAGTTTTCTTAATAGCTTCAGAAAGTGGTCTTTTTAAATACGATGGTAATTCGGTGGAGTTTTTTACTGAAGGTGAAGGATTTATAAGGAAGCAGGTTTTTTCCATTTGTGAAGATAAAAAGGGTAATTTATGGATTGGGACTCCTTCATCGGGAATTTATAAATACAGTGGTGGAAAATTTACTAACTACAATGAAAAAAATGGTTTGTCCTCAAACAACATTCAATCCATTATTGTTGATGAAAAAGAAAATGTTTGGGTTGGACAAACTAATGGAATTGAAAAAATACAATTTAACAAAGATGGTAGTTTAAACATCAAACACTATGGAGTTGAAGAAGGTTTTGTAGGACAAGAGTGTATACTGAACGCAATAATGATAGACAACAAAAAACAACTTCTTGTTGGAACTTCTAAAGGATTGATGATATGTCGTGACCAATACAATAAAGAAAACACTTTTGAACCAATAACCCGATTAAAAGAAATAAAATTATTTTCGCAACCAACTGATTGGAGTAATTATTCTACTACCGTAGGTGATAACAACATTCCTGTCAATTTAGAATTAGAATACAATAAAAACTACCTAACCTTTAATTTTATAGGTGTGAGTCTTACCACACCAACTAAAGTACAGTACCAATATATTTTAAAAGGATTTGACAAAGATTGGATTGCCATTACACAAAAAACGGAAGCTATATACTCTAATATTCCTCCTGGAACATATGAGTTTTTGGTGAAGGCAAATAATGGTGCAGGTATTTGGAATACGCAACCTGTATCTTTTAAATTCACAATCCTTCCACCTTTTTGGCGTACTTGGTGGTTTTATTCAATCGTTACGCTTATTATTATCAGTTTCATTTATTCGTATGTAAAAATACAGGCAGCCAATAAAAAGATTTTGGTTCAGAATGAAATCATTGAAGATAAAAACAAAAACATTACCGATAGTATTAATTATGCAAAGCGAATACAGGATGCTATTTTACCTCCGCCTGCACAATTAAATAATTATTTAAAAGATTCATTTATTTTTTTCAAACCCAAAGATATCGTTAGCGGTGATTTTTACTTTTTTAATAAATTAGATAATAAACTGTTAATTACTGCTGTTGACTGTACCGGACACGGTGTTCCGGGTGCACTTATGAGTATTGTAGGTCACACTGCATTAAAACACGCTGCTAATAAATTTGGAAATTTAGGTTCAGGTGAAGTGCTTGATAAACTAAACCGAAACGTTGAAAAAATATTAATGCAAAACAATAAAACAGCGGTTAAGGATGGTATGGACATCTCTATGTTGATTGTAGATATCTTGAATAAAAATGTTAACTTCTCGGGTGCAAATAATCCGGTTTATATTGTGCGAAAAAAAGAAGAAGGGGAATTGATATTAAATAATGTTACTCATACTCCCAATATTAGCAACGACAAGTATAATCTTTACGAAATAAAGGGCGATAAGCAACCTATAGGTGCTTTTGAAAATAGGAAGAACTATACTACACATAATTTTACACTTTCAAACTCAGACACACTTTACATATTTACAGATGGATACGCTGATCAATTCGGTGGAGTTAACAATAAAAAATTTATGTATAAAAGCTTTAAAGAATTATTGTTACGAATTCAAGACAAGAATATGCAGCAACAAGAGGAAATACTCGAGAATACTATCAATGACTGGAGAGGTGGGATGGAGCAAATAGACGATGTTTTAGTGATTGGAGTTCGACTATAACATTCTTTCAGCTAAAAAAAGCAATTTCACTACTCATATCCATGTCAGAGAAATCGGCTTGGATAGTTTTACACTTTTTTAAATTCAACGCTTTAAATTTTTCATAAGCAGCCGTATTCGAATTAAAGGGTTTGTGATGTATAGCATCTTTAATTTCTTTAATTACAGCAACCAATTCTTGAGATTTTTCATCTATAGCAGTCTTTACAAATTTATCACAAACATAATTCAATGCTGTTTCATTAGGATGAACCATATCTTCCTTGTAAAAACGATAATCACGCAAATCGTCCATCAGCAACTCATAAGCAGGAAAATAACAAGTATTCGTATGCATTTCTATAATCTTGTGTACAGCTTGTATCAGGATTGATTTGCTAAGATTGTTTTCAATCACACCATCACGAATGTATCTAACAGGACTAACTGTAAAAACGACTACCAAACCCTCATTCAACAATTTCATTTTATTTAATAAGTCTGTATAAACGGCAACAATTTCTTCAACAGAGATTAATTGTTTCGTAAATTCAGTAGAGGGCACTTTATGACAATTAGCAACCCTTTGGGAGCTTGCATTGTGATTATAAACATAAGCACTACCAAAAGTAATAAACAAATAACCTGCTGTTTTAATAAACGTATTTGCTGAACTTATTTCGTGGTTAATGATGGCTAATGTTTGAACCTTATCCTGACCGGAAAAACAACTGTGATGTTGCCAACTATGCCAGCAATCATTGTAAAGGAAAAGTTCGTCCGCAGAAACCAAACTATTATCAATATACCTGTTTATAGAGGATGCTATACTTATAGGATTATAACTAATTCCATTAGGATTTATAATCGTTTTATACTTGTGATGAGTAAGAAACTTGCCTATATTATCGGCAAAGCAACCACCAATAAAAAACAATTTATCAGAGTAGTTTATTCTTTTAAAAAATGGTTTTATTGGAAATTGGAGATGAAATTTCATTAGCAAATAACGAATAACAAACTGTTCAAAAAAATTATTCTAAAGAAAATAAATGGAAAAATATTACTTTGTTTCGTTCTTAAATGTGTATTCTGAAACGTCTGCGTCATTCTTTTTATAATAAACGCCACCCCAATTATAGGTTATTTTTTTATACTCATTGGCCGTAGCATCCTTCACCACTATTATTCTTTCTATTTTACAATTTTGACCATCCACATTTTCAATGGTAATCCCTTCAGGATATTTTTTTGCCAATTCCGATAATTCCTTTTCTTTCTTCTCTTTCTCGGAAACAACCTCCGGAGCTTTCTTATTTCCTTTAGCAGCCATTTCTGCAGCCAATCTTTCTTGCTCTAAGCGCTGTTTCTGTGCAGCGTCCGATTTGGCTTTTGCTGCAGCCTCTGCTCTTAATTTAGCTTCCGCTGCGGCTTTAGCTGCAGCTTCAGCATCCGCTTTCTTTTTAGCATCATTTTCTTCCTTTAATTTTTGATCCGCCAATAAACGATTTTTAGCATCTTCGTCTGCCTTCAGTTTTGCTTCGGCATCACGTTTAGCTTTTTCTTCTGCAGATAATTTTGCTGCGGCTTCCAACTCTGCTTTTTTACGTGCGTCTGCTTCTACTTTAGCCTTTGCATCGGCTTCTAATTTTGCTTTTGCTTCCGCATCAGCTTTTGCTTTAGCCTCTGCAGAGAGTTTTGCTGCGGCATCTGCGGCTACCTTTTGCTCTGCGGCTAATTTTGCTGCGGCTTTGGCATCGGCTTCTGATTTTGATTTTGCATCGGCTGCGGCTTTGGCGGCTGCATCGGCCGCTAGTTTTGCTTTTTCTTCAGCTGCTAACTTTGCTGCCGCATCAGCTGCTGCCTTTTGATCGGCTGCTAATTTAGCTTTCTGTTCGGCTGCTAGTTTCGCAGCGGCATCGGCTTCTGCTTTTGATTTCGCTTCGGCATCAGCTTTTGCTTTCGCATCTGCTGCTAATTTTGCTGCGACTTCGGCATCGGCTTTGGCTTTAGCATCGGCTGCGGCTTTCGCTGCGGCATCTGATTTTGCTTTCTGTTCAGCTGCTAGTTTTGCTGCGGCATCGGCTTCTGCTTTGGCTTTCGCATCTGCGGCTGCTTTGGCGGCTGCTTCGGCTGCAGCTTTACTTTTCGCATCTGCATCAGCTTTGGCTTTTGCATCGGCTGCGGCTTTCGCGGCTGCATCGGCCTCAGCTTTTTTACGAGCATCTGCATCAGCCTTCGCTTTTGCATCTGCATCCGCTTTTGCTTTCGCATCTGCTGCGGCTTTTGCGGCAGCATCGGCTGCGACTTTATTTTTGGCATCGGCATCAGCTTTCGCTTTTGCATCTGCGGCTGCTTTGGCGGCTGCTTCGGCTTCGGCTTTTGCTTTGGCTGCGGCATCGGCTGCGGCCTTATTTTTGGCGGCATCGGCTGCGGCTTTATTTTTGGCATCGGCATCAGCTTTCGCTTTGGCATCTGCGGCTGCTTTAGCTGCGGCATCAGCTTTTGCCTTTGCATCAGCTGCGGCTTTCGCTGCGGCATCTGCCGCTGCTTTTAATTTAGCATCTGCTGCGGCTTTCGCGGCTGCATCAGCTTCGGCTTTTTTTCTAGCCTCCCCCTCTGCCCTTTTCTTAGCTTCCTCCGCTGCTTTTCTTCGCGCCTCTTCCGCCAAGCGCTCAGCCTCTTCTTTCTTCTTTTGAGCCATTTGCTTTTGCAACTCTGCTAATTGTGCTTGCATTGATTTAGTATATGCTTCATCAAAATCAAAATTTTGTTCGGCTTTGCTGTAAAATATTTTACCTATGGGTTGATTAAGAATTGAAACATCCAAATTTGCAACCTCTTCAAATAGCGAAACTGAAACAGGAAAACTGTAGCCTTCTTTAACTGCTTCCTCAGGTGGAACATTTCTGGTATTTACACTCAGCAACTTACTTACGTGTCCGGGTTTTGAAATTTTAATGGTATAATCTGCATCCGGCTCCAACTTGAACATAAATTTTCCGGTTGACGATGTATTTACTTTCTCCTTTTCCGAACCGTTCTTCAACAATGTTACAACAGCGCCATCCAATCGTTTGGCATCCTTTTCTACCTTACCATCAATAGCTAAATACCAAGTTGCCTGTGCAAATACATCAATATTTGACAAACAGCAAAATGCAAACAATAAAAAAGTAATACGCTTTATAAACCGCAAAATATTATATTTTGTAACCATCATAAACAACAACTTGTATAAGGTACGCTATCACCACCAAATATCGATATTTCTTTATTAAAAGGAATGAATTATCTTTATAAAGAATTAACAAGTTTTAAGCCAAATTATAATGGATTTAAGTTATTGGGAAAAAACAACATTTTTTAACAATATTGATGTTGCCATAATTGGAAGTGGTATAGTAGGTTTAAATGCTGCTTTTACATTAAAGAAAAATAATCCTTCACTTAAAATTGTTGTTCTTGAAAGAGGTTTTTTACCCTCGGGAGCAAGCACTAAAAATGCGGGCTTTACTTGTTTTGGTAGCCCAACGGAGCTCTTGGATGATTTAAAAAGCATTTCCGAAAATGAGCTATTTAAATTGGTAGAGAAACGATACCTTGGTTTGCAACGTCTTAGAAAAAACTTAGGTGACGACTTTATCGATTACCATAATTGGGGTGGATATGAATTATTTGACGATGAAGAAGTTTACTGCGAATGCTCGGAAAAAATAAATTACCTAAACAAAATGATGGCAGCAATTACCGGTGAAAAGGAATTGTATATACCTGCCGATCACTTGATAAAAGAATTTGAATTTAAACATATAAAACACCTGATTTTAAACAAAGGTGAGGGGCAAATTGATACCGGAAAAATGATGTTACGATTGCTGAATAAAGTACAAGAATTAGGCGTAATTGTTCTAAACGGAATAAACATCACTGCCATCAATGACAATCAAATTCAGGTTGACAATAAATGGACTATCTTTTCAAAAAAAATAATTGTTGCTACAAATGGTTTTGCAAAAAAACTATTGGGTAATGATTTGGAAGTTACCCCTGCCAGGGCACAAGTTGTAATTACCTCACCCATTGAAAACCTTTCCATAAAAGGAACCTTTCACTTCGAAAAAGGCTACTATTATTTTAGAAATATTGAAAACAGAATACTTCTTGGTGGTGGCAGAAATTTGGATTTTCAGGGCGAAACAACAACAGAGTTTGGTTTAACAGAACTAATTCAAAACAAGCTTGAAGAAATCCTTTCAAAAATAATTTTACCAAACAAACAATTTACTATTGAACATAGGTGGAGCGGTATTATGGGACTAGGAAATGGTAAAACGCCTATCGTAAAAAAACTAAATCCTCATTTATATTGTGCTGTTAAAATGGGAGGTATGGGAATTGCTATTGGCAGTCTTATTGGTGAAGAAGTGGCTGAATTAGTGAGTAACGATTTATAGCACTCTTTTAAATCTATCATTTTATTCCGATATTTACATTTATTAAAACTCATAACCATGGAAGAATTATTAGATATTGCAAAATACATTTTACCCTCTTTAGTTGTATTTATAGCTTGTTTTTACATAATAAAAACATTTTTAACGGAAGACCACAGAAATAAAATGTTGGAACTAAGAATGGGAAATCAAAAATTGATAACCCCCATAAAATTACAAGCTTATGAACGGATAGCATTGTTTTTAGAACGAATAGCCTTAAACAATCTTATTGTTCGTGTTTATAAACCGGGTATGAGTGCGCGTATGTTACAAGCTGAGCTACTAAAGGCAATACGATCTGAATTTGAACACAATCTATCACAACAAATATATTTATCGAATGATTCTTGGAATGCTACTAAAACTGCAAAAGAAGAAACAATTAAAGCAATCAATATTGCATCTTCAAAGGTAAGTGATGAGGCAAGCGGTACCGACTTGAGTAAAATTATTTTTGAACTTATTACAAAAGTTGACAAACTGCCTACAGAGTATGCTTTAGAATTATTGAAAATGGAAATACGACTTGTATTTTAAATTGTCTTATTTCCTTTTAAGTAGTTTCTTGATACTGCCAGTTATTCCTTCAAACGAATCCAACAACTTTTTGAGCAAATCAAAATAAAGTGTTATTGCCATTGTTAATGACATAAACCAAATTACCATCATATTTACCCAAAACGTATCTACATATTTCCCAAACATCATTTTACGTGGTGCATAAAAATGTGCATTTATAAAACTGTCCCTCTTAGGGTCTAAGAAAACAGGATCGGCCCTTTGGATATATGCTCCATCAATTTCCAATATATTATTTACTTCATTCTTATTTCGCACCAAATCACCTAAGGCCTCGTTTTGATATTGATCCTGCATCAACAAAAATTTATCGTGCTCCTGTGGAGTTTTATTAAACTCCGCAATTTTTTTATCCTTTTGTGAATTTGCATTGTTATACCTCTTTTTATAGTAGGTATTTATATTTTCAACATAGGCTTTAAGTTTTCCACCTACCGTAGTATTAAAGGAACCCGGTGTTAAACTCTCTATTTCGGCAAAAGAGATATCTGTTAACTTTCCTTCCTTTGCTATCTCACTTTTTAAGAATGCTAAATCGTACTCTAATTCTTTCTTTTTAGTAAGGTCAACCAAATTATTCTCACACCTGTCAATTTTTGCTCTGATATTACCAATCCAAAAATTCTTTTTAAAATCACAAATACTTAACTCCTTATCGAATCGATAAAAGTTTCTTTCGTATTCATTCTTCTTGAATTGATTCACTGCCAATGCTTCAAAAGCCCATCTTGATGTCATTACCTCACCGGCAAAAGGAACCGAATTTTGAGATGTAATTGCAGGATTTAATTTTTCGAATTTTACAATTACACCACTCAACAACAATTGCGGAATAATTAAAAAAGGAATTAAGATATAAATGGTAACAGCCGAATTAAAACTCGCTGAAATATTCAATCCTAACATATTCGCAAAACAAGATGTAGTAAACAAAACGAACCAATAGTCGAGATACATTCCTTTTATTTCTAAAATACTATTACCAACCAATACAAAAGATGCTGATTGTATGGCAGACAATAAAAACATAATACTTATTTTAGAATATAAGTAGCTTCCCTTACTGAGATTTAAAAATGATTCACGCTTCAATATTTTTCTGTCGCGTATAATCTCCTCAGCACTAACCGTAAGACCTATGAACAATGCCACAACAACGCTCATAAAAATATAAGCTGTCATATTTTCATTCTCCCTAAAAATATAACCTACTTTATTATTCACATCCGTATTGTAGTATTTTACCAGATAAGCCAATATGAAACCAAGTACAGGAGCCTCAAACAAGTTAATGATTAAGTATTGCGTATTGGTTAGCTTTGACCTAACATCTCGGGTAATAAAAACCTTAAATTGCTTGAATTTGTTAGGAATATTAAAGGTACTCTTAGGAACTTCCGTATAATCCGTTACCAATTCACAGGCAACCTCATTTTTCTGTTTGTAATTTTCATACCACTCCTTAGGTGATATTTTTCGGTGGGTAGTTTGTTCACCGTATTCATCAATTACCTTTGATTCAATAATGTTAAAAATTTGTTCGGGATTAACATTACCACAAGCAGGACATTCACTCTCATTGGCATTTACGTGATTCACCAATGATTTAAAATAAACTATTGCCTCAACAGGATTACCATTGTATATCGGATAACCACCCAAATCGAGGATGATTAACTTGTCGAACATTTTAAATATCTCGGAGGAAGGTTGGTGAATAACTACAAACACCAATTTGCCTTTTAGGGCTAACTCCTTAAGTAAGTCCATTATATTCTCAGAGTCACGAGAAGAAAGTCCGGATGTTGGTTCATCGACAAACAAAACCGAAGGTTCTCTGATAAGCTCCAAACCAATGTTCAATCGTTTACGCTGACCACCGCTAATTGTTTTTTCAAGCGGACTTCCAACTTTTAAATCACGTGTTTCATATAGACCGAGGTCGGATAATAAGTCGAGTACAATTTTAGTAAGCTGCTCATCAGAATATCCGTCAAAGCATAATTTTGCATTATAAAAAAGGTTTTGGAAAACGGTTAGTTCCTCTATCAATAAGTCGTCCTGCGACACCATACCGATAACACCTTCTATTTTATATTTTTCCTTGTGTATGTTTATTCCATTAATGTATACTCCACCTTTTGAAGGAGCATCATTACCGTTTAAGATATTTAATAAAGTAGATTTTCCTGCACCGCTACCACCCATAATACCCAACATCTTCCCACTCTCCTCAATCATATTGTAATCATTCATTCCAATTTTTCCGCTTTTGAAACGGAACTCAACTTCTTTCGCTTGAAAAACAATTTTTGATTGTGTTGTATCCGACAAGAAACGACCAATTATATCGCTATAATAAATAGGGCTAACTTTAGAACTTCTAATAGATGCTCCGGGGTTTAGTATAGCTATTTTATCATTGCTAAGAGGTAATCCATTTAAGTTTAATTCTGTTTTTCCAAAATACCGTAAAATATACATATTTACGCTATTGATACTCAACACACGGATTTCACCTGAAAGTGATTCATTGTAAATGTGCTTAATATTGGGATAGCTTTCTTTATTGTTATTGAGTACTAAAATATTAGCTGAGTCAGGAATGCTGGATTCTGCAGCATTGATGAAACTCATATAGCCCTTAAACTCTTCGTCACTGATATTAAAAGTAGACGATACAGTTTCAACAAACTCTAACTCTTGTTCGGATATTTCGCCACTGGAATTAATGAACTCTATCAATCGAATAACAACAACAACCTTTTGTTTTTGCGTTAACTCTTGATTTATCTCAGTACAAATCTTTAATACCTTAACTGAATTTACTGAAGTTCTCTTTTTCTTTTTTGTAACATCCGATAAATTATGATAGCCCTCCAGAAATTGATCGAATAATTTCAAATACTCATCCACCAACTCTTGATTGAGTTGTTGTTTCAAGAATGCTTGTACGATGTCTCTACCGGTATTTGTAATTCCATCCACCTTTGCAACAATTGCAAAGAGTTGCATTAAGGCCTTGAGTATACGTTCACTCATACGTGTTACTTTTTAGAAAAAAAAAGACATTATTAAAATATAATGTCTTTTCTAAATATTAATAAATTCCTTTACTGCTTGAAGCTTATCAGCAACACCGCACAACCCGATGAAAGGGTTGAATTAAGTTGTGCCTCGATACTACAATCCAAGGTGTTGGTTACTTTAAAATCCCAATAAGGTGCGTTTTGATAATCCTTGTTCGTGAACAATACATTTTTTTCCTTATCGAAAATAGTAAACACCAAGTTACCATCACTTTTTCCGCTACAAGCAGCCAAACGATAGGTTGTATTTCCATAGAAAGTAGCATTAAACTCTGCTGTTTCCTGATCCAACAACAAAGCACGATACTGTTGTCCATCTGAAATATATTTAGCAGTCATATGCTTAACACACATAGTAGCAATAGAATCACATTGCGCAAAAGCATTGTTTGAAAATGTGATTGCAAAAAGAGCAATAGTAAATGTTATAATTATCTTTTTCATAATTCTTGTTTATCCAATGATTGATGTTCTAATTTTATCTACCTTCTCAGTAATTGCTTTTAACTGATCGTCTGTTATCACAATTTCTGATTTACTGTTGATAGTGGTTATTTTGTTTTTAGCATCTGTAGTAGGTGCAACAAAAGTGTATTTCATTTCAATACCATCAAAATCGTATGCTAAATCTATCAAAGCATCAATAAACTCCGTATACTCAGGGTCTTGGTAATAAGGTGTAAGTAACTTTATTAAATTATCCAAGGCATTTTTTTGTTCAGCAATTCGTTGAATTACATCTTTATTGCCTTTGTTTTTTTCTGCAATTTTAGTTGAGAAATATAAGCTTTCAACCCAGCCACCAGCTATAATTAAACCGCTTACATCGTTACGCTCGTTGTTCTTCAAATAAGCATCACTTGCTCTGTATGCCGATGACACCAAGCCTAACAATGAATCCTTGTTTCCTAAGTTCGCTTCAAATCGTTTCATCAAGGTAGCATCAAAAGCTCCTGAAACACCCAAATCATCGCCCATTTTCTTAACAGCCTGCAGATAACCAATAGCATCCTGTGTTTGTTCGTAAATGGTTACATAACCTAAATCGGCTCCATATACGCCCAAATTAACCGCTTTTTTGAAATTGGTTGAGTAGTTTGCACTACTTTTAGTAGAATTCAATATCTCCTTGTTGTAGTTTGCTCCAGTCTTCTTCAACAAGATGGAGGTTTGTATAGGCGAAGGTATGCTGAACAAAGCACCTCCAATATTGATAATGTCGGTTTTGTTGCTATCTATGACAACTTTCGGCTTATCTTCATCGCCCTCACCACTGCCACCACAACCATAAAATGCGAGGGAAGCAACTGACATAAACAAGATTAACTGGTTGATTTTTAGTCGTTTTAAAAACATAATTTAAATTTGTTAGTGTTTTGAAATTATTGTGCAAGTAATGAAAATTTTGCGATATATACAAATATATTTTAAAGCACTATTTTAGGAATAAAACAATGTTTTACCAATCCCGCTTTTTGTGTCCCATTGTAGCGTAATAGAGAATGAAAAGATAACAAGGAATTAATATAAAATAGGCTTTTTGGGGATCAAGCACATCGGCTAATCTGCCATATAATAATGGCAATAATGCCCCACCGGCTATACCCATAATTAACAATGCCGAACCAATTTTGGTGAATTTACCCAAACCATCCATCGCCAAGGGCCAAATAGCCGGCCACATCAATGAATTCGCCAAACCCAATAATGCAATAAATAACACCGAAGGATAGCCTGAAAGCACAATGATTAATAGCGAAAATACGATACCCAATACTCCCGATAGGGCAAGTGCTGTATGCTGTTTAATGTATTTAGGTATTGCAAAAATGCCTATTATATACCCTATAATCATTGCAATGAGGGTGAGGGAAGTGAAATTTTTGGCAATAGACAACTCAATCCCTTGATATTGACCATAGTTACCTATTGTGTCACCGGCAATTACCTCGGCACCTACATACAGAAAAAGTGCCATTACCCCCAAGACCAAATTTGGGTGTTGCCAAACACTTTTTTTATTGTTTACTGCTTGACTTACCTCTTCTTCCTTTTCGATTTCTGGAATTCCTGAGAAATATACCATACAGCCCAACACAACCAACACAAGTGCCATAATGCTATATGGTGTTATTACCCTTTGCGCCAATTCATCTAATTTAACAGCCTTTTGGAGAGCATCCATTGCTCCCAATTCAATAATAAATTTATCCGCATCCTTTAATATTATTGCTCCCATTATAATGGGAGCCAATGTTCCTGCAATTTTATTGCATATTCCCATAATACTTATGCGCTTTGCAGCACTTTCAATAGGGCCGAGTATGGTAATGTATGGATTGGATGCTGTTTGTAATAAAGCCAAACCACTCCCTATAATAAACAAACCCAAAAGAAATAAATAATATGTACGACTGCTTGCAGCCGGGATAAACAGTAAAGCCCCAAGCGCCATTACAAAGAGTCCTATCATCATCCCCTTTTTAAAGCCCGTTTTTTGCAATACCCAAGAAGATGGCAATGCCATTACAAAATAAGAGATGTAGAATGCAAAAGCCACCAAATAGGACTGGAAATTATTGAGTTCACAGGCTATTTTCAAATACGGAATAAGTGTTCCGTTTAGCCAAGTAACAAATCCAAAAATAAAAAATAAGATACCCAATACAATGATGGGAAAAATGTTGTTTTTAGCTGTCATATTTTAATTTTTAACGAACATAGCGCCTATTTATGAATTATGAAAATATACTTATTCGCACACGTTTGTTAATAAAGGAGCTTCGAATTGTTACCGTAACAATCATAAAACATTTATTCTACCTTTGTGAACGTGAAAAACACTACAGAAGAACTATTTTTAATGACAGCGAAAACGCTGTTTGGCTTAGAGCCCATACTTGCCGAAGAACTTACTGCAATTGGCGCTACCGATGTTATTGTGCATAACCGCGCGGTTAGTTTTAAAGGAACTACTGAAACATTGTATAAAGGAAATTACTTATGCAGAACGGCTTTACGCATTTTGGTTCCTATAAAAACAGCCGAAGTAAGTACACAAGAAGAATTATACAAAGCTATTTCACAAATAAATTGGGAGCAATATATTGATGCTACCGATACCATTGCCATTGACAGCGTAGCAGGTGAAACCACAGGCTTTACCAATTCAATGTTTGTTTCACTTAAGGCCAAAGATGCTATAGTTGATCAATTCCGAGCAAAACACGGAGTACGTCCATCGGTTGATATAGAATTTCCAACGCTAAGAATAAACATACACATATTTAAAAGCACTTGCACCATTTCACTTGATAGTTCGGGAAAATCCTTGCATAAACGCGGTTACCGAGTAGATGCAAGTAAGGCACCTTTGAATGAGGTATTGGCTGCCGGACTTGTTTTATTAAGTGGCTGGGACAAAAAGTCGAATTTTGTTGATCCAATGTGCGGTTCAGGAACAATCCTCATTGAGGCAGCAATGATTGCAAAAAACATTCCTCCCGGATACTACCGAAAAGAGTTTGGATTTGAAAAATGGAAAAACTTTGACAAAGAATGTTGGGAAAACATTCTTGAGGAAAGTAAAAAAAACATTATTGAAACAAACACAATAATTTTGGGAAATGACAATGCTACTTCTACTATTAAAATTGCTAAAATAAATTTGAAAGAGGCAGGATTTCGCGATGCGGTAAAATTGGTACAAGAAGATATGCGTGAGATGACACCTCCTGAAGGTGGCGGTACAGCAATCATTAATCCGCCATACGGTGAACGATTGGATAAAGACGATATTCTTGAATTATATAAAAGTATAGGCGATACGCTCAAAAAAAAATACGAAGGCTATAATGTTTGGATTATTACTTCCAATTCCGATGCGGCTAAAAATATTGGATTAAAAACCTCCCGCAAAATACCCATTTTCAATGGCCCTCTAGAATGCCGTTTCCTAAAATTTGAAATGTATAGGGGCACCAAAAAGTTTAGGCCTGAAGAAGGAACTGTGGTATCGAATGAATAGTTTGAAAAAACAAACTATTTTTTATTCACCATATTCAAATACACATCTACATTGCGCATAAAATATTTGAGAGTACTATTGTCTTCCACATCTATCATCATATCGTAATACTGCTGATACTTTTCAGTGAATTTGCCAATTTTAAATTTGGCCTTTGAAAATGCGAGTAGATATAGTAAAGACATAGAATTTTCCAAATCAAAATTAATGATAACATCAAAGGGTTCCGAAACAAAATTACTCACATCAGGACCCGATGGAAAATAATACCAGTTTAAATCATTTCGTGATATAAAATCGTACTCCAACTTTGAGAGTTGATTTTGTGGCACTTCTTTTAAATCAAAAAAACCAATCGATTTTACCTTCTTCTTATTCTCTTTTAAATAGCCAATGTATTTTTTCACCAACTCAAAATTTTCGGGATTGCTAGCATTAAAAACAATGCCTACATAATTAGCATCTGCAAAATTAACAACCGATTTCTCGCGCTTTTTAAATAAAAATTCCTTGGCGAGAATATATTCGCCAACACGTAACTTTATTTTTTTTATAATCCCCATTAATTATGCTAAACGACTCGTTTTCCATTTTGATACTACTTCCACCTCTTTACTACTGTCAACAGTATTTTTTGATGTTTGTTGATGGTGCAATTTTGCTGCTATAATTGCTGCTACTACCATCTCATCATCATTAGAATGCACAAGCACTTCGGGAGTAAAATATTTTTTCACAAAATGTGTATCAAAATTTCCACTCACAAAAGCGTTATGCTGCAAAACAAATTTACAAAAAGGCAAAGTGGTTTGCACTCCAATAATTTTATAATCGTCAATGGCTCGAATCATCCTGTTTATCGCCTCTTCTCTGTCTTTTCCAAAGGAAACCAATTTTGAAATCATCGGGTCATAATAAATAGGAATATCCATCCCTTCTTCAAAACCGTCATCAACACGAATGCCCAAACCTTGTGGTCGCTTATAGGTATGTAAACGACCGATATCGGGCAAGAAATTATTTGATGGGTCCTCAGCATATACACGCACTTCCAGTGAATGACCTTTTATTTTCAAATCACTTTGTGATGTAAGGATATCCTCCTCTTTAGCCGTCATGTACTTCATCTCAATCTTACCTGATGCAAGTGGATGTCCTTCTGGATAAAACCAACCCTTACTTGGTAGTTCG
>CAIMGI010000081.1 GCA_903840505.1 uncultured Bacteroidota bacterium | reverse complement strand
TGTAATTAATCCTCAGTTTGACGGAGCATTTAATTTTGTAGAAGGTCTTGCTTGCGTTCGTAGCGGAGATGCTCGTACAGGTATGTGGGGCTATATAGATAAAAATGGTAAAATTGTAATTAACCGAGAGTTCGCATTTCCTGTAGATTTTAAAAACGGAATGGCGAATGTAAAATATGGTTCTGTTAAATCAGGTCAAGGCGGTTACATTGATAAAAAGGGAAACTTTATTTGGAAAATGTAAACCGATACCAATATTCATTTCATCGAAAAGACCACTATTCATGGTCTTTTTTTGTTCCCCTCACTACTATTTATTAAATTCGCACAAATATTTAAACATTACAACTATTCGGGTTGTTTAACAAACAGAAAACTAAAAATGGCTACATCCGTGGAAAAATTCGAAAAATTCAAAGTGAAAGATATGTCCTTAGCAGCTTGGGGACGTAAGGAAATTAAATTGGCCGAAGCAGAAATGCCGGGCTTAATGGCGTTGCGCGCTGAATATGGAAAACAAAAACCATTGAAGAATGCGCGTATTGCAGGCTGTTTGCATATGACTATTCAAACCGCTGTACTTATTGAAACCTTGGTTGAATTAGGTGCAGAGGTTACTTGGTCGTCTTGTAATATATTCTCTACCCAAGATCACGCTGCTGCTGCAATTGCTGCTGCTGGGATTCAGGTGTATGCATGGAAAGGTATGAATGAAGAAGAGTTTGATTGGTGTATTGAACAAACATTGTGGTTTGGCGAAGAGCGTAAACCTTTAAATATGATTTTGGACGATGGTGGTGATTTAACCAATATGGTATTTGATAGATTTCCTGAATTAATAAAAGACATAAAAGGACTTTCTGAAGAAACAACTACAGGTGTTCATCGTTTATACGAGCGTATGAAAAACGGAACTTTACATATTCCCGCTATCAACGTAAACGATTCTGTAACTAAGTCGAAATTCGATAACAAATATGGTTGTCGTGAATCATTGGTAGATGCCATTCGTAGAGCAACCGATTTGATGTTAGCAGGTAAAGTTGCTGTCGTTGCCGGATATGGTGATGTTGGAAAGGGCTCTGCGGAATCCTTATCATCGCAAGGTGTGCGCGTAATTGTAACTGAAATTGACCCGATTTGTGCTTTACAAGCGGCAATGGATGGTTACCAAGTAATGAAAATGGACAATGCCATTAAGGAAGCTGATATTATTGTTACTGCTACCGGAAACAAAAACATTATCAGCGATCGCCATTTTAAAGCAATGAAACACAATGCAATTGTTTGTAATATAGGGCACTTCGATAATGAAATTGATATGGCTTGGTTGAATAAAAATTATGGAAGTTCAAAAGACGAAATAAAACCTCAGGTTGATAAATATACCATCGATGGGAAAGATATTATTGTGTTGGCGGAAGGACGTTTGGTAAATTTAGGTTGCGCTACAGGCCATCCTTCTTTTGTAATGAGCAACTCATTTACAAATCAAACATTGGCTCAGTTGGAATTGTGGGCAAACTCAAGTAAGTATGAAAACAAGGTTTATACCTTACCAAAATACTTAGACGAAAAAGTAGCTCAATTGCATCTTGCAAAAATAAATTGTGAACTGGATGTGTTAACAAAAGAACAAGCAGATTATATTGGTGTTCCTGTTCAAGGTCCTTTTAAATCAGATATGTACAGATACTAAGGAATAATTGTATTACATTAAAAAGGCGTCCCGATAGATTTCTATCGGGACGCCTTTTTAATGGTCATTTCATTCTGATTGCTATCGCGAGAAGTCGAGAAAGTTAATAGTAATTATTGACTGAATAATCCCATCAATCAATTAAAAATCCTAACACTGCTTCCATCAAATGAAGTTTGATAGAACTTAAGAGGCAATGTTGCAGGGCTGTTGGTAACACTGCCATCTGTTATTAAAAAGGTGGATCCGCAACAAGAATCTTTCGCCATAATTTGGCTTGCATCAACTTCTACGCGACTGCAAGCATTTTCCGGTAGATAAGTACAATGTCGATCAAGTGCTGTAAATTCATCGTTCGATTTTCTATAAACAATTAATCCTTTTGAACCACCGCCTACATAAACCCATCCACCAACTGCATTCAAGGGATTAAACTGTGGGTCGGATAAATACAATACCAAATTAACCCTAACATAAGGAATTATATCCTCGTTTTTTTCACAACCATTGTGTAGAAAAATAAGCGATACAAGTATAACAATTTGTAACTTGTTTTTGAATACTGCGTACACGTGCTAAATGATGTGTTTATTTGTTTTCAAAGATACATATTTAAAAAATTACGAATCTTGTAAATCCACTTTAAAATAAAATACCTTTATTTGTAATAACACATTTTACATTATGAAAAAGAATACCATTCTTAGTTTTTTATTTTTATTTTTAATTTCATTTTATTCAAATGCGCAAGATGCGCAACCACCTGTGAATCCTGTTATACACGGTTCA
>CAIMGI010000080.1 GCA_903840505.1 uncultured Bacteroidota bacterium | reverse complement strand
TTATCAACCCCCTTATTTCCTCCAACCCATAAATTATTTTGTTTGTCTACCACCATCAAATAAACAGTATTAGAGGCTAATCCATCATTTTGATTGTAGGACTTAAAATCAGTCTCGTCAAATTTTACTATACACCTATCGGTACCGAACCAAATTCGCCCCATTTTATCTTCCACAATCGAACCTATATATGTATTACAAAATGCACTGTTAGTAGAATATTCCGTAAATTTCCCATTATTGTATTTTTCTACACCAGCTCCTGTTCCAATCCATATATTTCCCTTTTTATCTTCTAACAAAGAGTGTACATAATTATGAATTAATCCACTTTTAGTGGTAAAATATTCAAACTGATTATCTTTCAATTTTATTAGGCCATCACCATACGTTCCAACCCATAAAAACCCTTTTGAATCTTTCAGTAGGGTTCTTACCGTTCCTTTTATCTGTGTGGGATTTATTGCCTCAATTTTATTGTTTTTAAAAAAACACAAACCATTGCTACAGCCTATCCAAATACCACCATCTTTATCTTTGTATAATGCCTTAATATAGTTACTCAGCAGCCCATCTTTTTGCGTATAATTAATTGTGTTAACGCCATCATAGCAAAATATACCCCTACCAGGAACACTGGCCCAAACAGTTCCATTATCTAGAGACAATATAGCATTCACATTGTTATTTTTTAATCCCTCAACATTGTCATAATAGGTAAATAATTCGGAATTGTATTTTATTAAACCGCCTCCAATAGTCCCAAACCATAAGTTACCCATCTCATCTTTAAACAAGTTTGATATTGCACTACTCGACAATCCTGTTTTTCTATTAAATATTTTAACTTCATTGCCATTCCATTTAATTACACCATAACCATTAGTACTTATCCATAAGTTTCTATTATTATCGATTATCAAATCGGTTATTAAGGCATTTTCAATTGCATCATTCTTTTCAAAAGGTGTAACTATATATTTGTAACCACTTTTTTCAATTGAATAAAGTCCATTCCCTTTTGTTCCAATCCAATATTTTTGACCTTCTTGCTTAATACAAGAAATTGAAAAAATAGAGTCCGTAGTTTTTTGATTGATATCTATAACCGTGTGCCCATCATACAAGTACAAACTTATATCTGTAACAATCCAGATGTTGCCAATATCATCCCTGTACAAATGTTGACAGTTTTTTCCTGCCAATTTCACATCATTAAAAACACTAATGCTTCCCGAATTATCCATAATAGCAATTCCATTATCGTGTGCGATAAATATTTTTCCGTCTTTGGAAGCTACCATTGAATTAATTCTGTCTGACAACAAACCATTTTCTTTTGTATACACTTTAAACTTATTGCCATTGTATACAGAAAGCCCACCTAATAAGGTTCCTATATAAATATTTCCACTTTGGTCTTCTTCAATACAGCTTACTAATTGGCTCGACAAACCATCTTTTTCTTCAAAACAAGTAAACTTTAAACCATCAAACATACATACACCACCACCGGCAGTCCCTACCCACATATACCCTCGCGAATCTTCATTAATGGAAGTTACTTCCGATTGAGACAAACCTTTGTCAACAGAAAAAACATCGAAATTATAGGTCTGTGCAATTGATGTATTATTGAACGAGACGAATACAGCGAATGAAAAAAAGAAAAAATTATATAAAAAGTATCTCATACAAACTACTCCAAAAATGTGTTCCTCAAAATTAATATATTTACAATCGAAACAAGATACTAAATTGTGAATAAAAATAAGGCTTTTATTTTACTTTTTTTAATTACGCTCTTATCCAGAATCCCTTTTTTGGGAAATGGTTATGGAGTTGAAGAAGATTCTTGGGGAACAGCTGTTGCTGCATACCATTATAATACTTCCGGAATATATGAAACATCGCGATTGCCCGGACACCCAGTTCAAGATGTGCTTTATGGCATTTTGTGGCATTGTGGGCCTTGGTGGTTTAACTTTGTTACGGCTCTATTCAGTGCATTTGCTGTTGTTTATTTTGCATTATTTATTAACAAAATTGGAATTAAACACTTCTTTTTACCTTCGCTTGCTTTTGCTTTTTGCCCTGTAGTGTATGTAAGTAGCTGTTATACTATTGATTATATGTGGGCGATGGGCTTTTTAATGGCAGCTTGTTATTATAGTGTTTCAAAAAAACCAATTATTTTTGCGCTCTTGCTATCCTTGGCAATAGGCTGTAGAATTACCACAGGTGCAATGCTATTGCCCATTTTTCTTTTTTTATACGATTCAAAAAAAAGCGTTCTCACCAATTTTATTCAATTTTCATCACCTGTATTCTTCACTCTTTTATTCTCCTCTATTTTGTATATCCCCATCATCAAAACATATGGATGGAACTTTATGGTATATTATGACCAATTCCCCCCTTCACTTGCAAAACTAATATACAAAGGAAGTATTGGTGTATTTGGCTTAATTGGTCTTATTGGACTTACAGTTACGATTTCTTACACTTTTTTAAGAAGAAAAGAAATTAAACCTTTTCAATTGTATTTCAAACCACTAAGCCATTTACAAGTGATTTCAATTTTAGCAACTATTTTACTATTCGTGATAAACTATTTACAACTTCCGCAAAAATCAGCCTACCTTATTACCGCTATACCCTTTATTATTATGCTTTGCAGTTTCTATATGAATAAAACTGTATTTAATTCCTTATGTTTAACATTCGTTGTTTCGTCTTTTATTTGTAGCATAAATTTAACCGACAAATACCGTGGTGCTACTTACTCTTCTTTCGCTACAACATATACAGTATCGGGACAAGAGATTTTTTTTGACCCGCTTTCGGGACCTATCTTCTCCGATTATTCGAAAAGAAAAAACAAGCTTGCTTTTACAACTGAAGTAATAGGAAAATCGCTTGCCATTTCTGAAAAAACAATCATTATATCAGGATGGTGGTACAATCAACTAATTATTCAGCAGTTGAATCAAAAACAAAACCCGCTCATTAGCTACATTGATTATATGGATGAAAAATCACTTATAAAGTCGGTTTCGGAAGGATGTACAATACTTTACCTACCTGAACAAGAAAAAAACAACGATGTAATGTACAATATTAAAAACACCCAAAACTATGCAACAGCTA
>CAIMGI010000079.1 GCA_903840505.1 uncultured Bacteroidota bacterium | reverse complement strand
TAGGATTGTTTTCCATCTGTAGTTTGTGTTTTAATGGGGTTTGACATTTCCCCTATTTTCAAATTCTCGATGGCATAAAATATTTCGGTTCCTAATTCACTCATTTCAAAGCGTGTTGTACCTGTTTGGGGATTTACCATTAAACCATTATTGTATTTACTTTCTGCATCGTCCGAAAATTTTGCAGCCGCCACACTAAACGGAATGGAATCCTTTACCATTACCTGTTTTACCGAATCAAGAAAAAACTGTGCTTTTCTGATATCGGAGGAAGCAATTTTGGGTACCAATAAAATGTGACGAACATTTACCTGCTCTCCTCTTCTTTCAATGAGTTGAATAATGTGAAATCCAAAGGCCGATTCTACAACAGGTGAAACATCTTTTCCTTTTAAATTAAAAGCTTCACCGGCAAATTCAGGCACTAAATCAGTACGACTTACAAAGCCCAACTCGCCACCATTTTTAGCGGAACCAGGATCTTCAGAGTACAATATTGCCAAGGTCGCGAAATCTTCTCCAGCTAAAATTCTTTCACGTAACTTCTCTATTTTTTCTTTGATATATTTTTTCTCTTCAGCACTAACAGGAGGGTTTCTCACTATTTGAGCCACTTCCACTTCGGCATTTAACAAAGGCAAACTATCCTGTGGTATGGCATTAAAAAATGTACGCACCTCCGATGGAGTAACTTTTACATTGGCGGTAATTTTCGACTGCATTGCCTTTGCCAGCAACAACTTTCTGATTTCGTCTTTAAAGTCAGCTTTTATTTGAATAATGCTTTTACCGTAATAGTCTTCCAGCTTTTTTTCTGAACCAACCTGTGCTATGAAATAACGAATACGCTGATCAAGTTCTCCCTCCACTTGCTGTTCAGTAACTTCCACACTATCTACCTCTGCTTGATTTACAAGCAACTTTTGAAAAAGCAGTTGTTCTAATATTTCACAACGTGTATCTCCGTCTGTTTCCTGTCCTTGTGCGACACGTTGTTGAAATTCATTCTCAATTTCCGATTTCAATATTAAATTAGCACCCACTACGGCAACTACTTTATCAATCGACTTTCCTTGATTTGGCTGAGCAATTGCAACAGAACCAAGCACCACAAATAATACTACAAGTTTAATATATTTCAAAATTTTTATTTTTAAGTGCGTTGTCATAAATATCCTTATTCATACTATCAATCAGTTCCAGTTTTCGCTTATTCAAAATAATGTTTTTTATATTATCCTTTTCAAAGCTCAACGGTGATACACTGTCTTTTATTTTAAATCCTTTAATGTTCACAAAGTAAATGTATGCCGAATCTTGCACCTCTACTAACCTGTTATTTTGCAAAAATTGTTCCTTGTTATATGTTTTAATAGGAATCTCCTTGAGCAAATCATCAAACAACAACCAATTCTGATCATCGGCATAAAAGTTCTCTGCAAATTGATGGCTGTAATCTTCCAACTTCTTTATGTCTTCATCCTTGCTTGATTTGTACCAGTCTTGTACCTTTTTTAAGTTCGGTGCATTCTTCTTCACCTTTACATATAATACTTTTATAATATTGTCCTTTAATTCAAAATTTTGCGGATGCCCTTTATAATACTCCTCAATTTCAGCATCGCTTACGATGGTGTCTAACTTTTGGCTCACCAACTCCTTTTCATACGCGTAGGTAATCAAGGAATTTCGGTAATTCACCAATTGTTTGTCAATTTCCTTTTGTATTGAATCACCTTCTAAGTTCGACTCTGCCTGATGAATTAACAAATTCAACTTTACCCAATTATTGATATAATTCTTTACAATCATTGCACTGTCTTTCGCATTTGCATTGGTAGGAACAATGTTAACAACATCTTCCAAGTATAAGTATTTATCATACACACGTGCTACAGCACTCTCCTTTTGCTCGTCCTTGGAAAAGTAAGAACAAGAAGCAAGCATCAAGCAAATAAGCATATATGTTATAGACGATTTAAGCATCCTATTAGTTACAAAAAAAAGAAGTTTATAGTTGGTATACTATAAACTTCTTCCATATGTTCATTATTTTACTTTATGGTTTGCAACACATCGTTGTTAATGGTTACAGTATACTTCTTTCTCAATTCCTCCACCCACTGCTTTTCTAATTCTGTTTGATAGTCGGCAGTTACCAATCCTTTCGACTCACTTAATGATTTTGGTTCGGGAGCAATTACTTTATTCACAACAACAAAAACGGTTTGTTTGTTCATTTCCATATCAGCGCCAATTCCCGGAACCCATTTGGTTTTTTCAACAGCATCGTTCTCACCTTTGTTAAATTTACTTTTTTCTATTTTAAGGTTAAGTTGTGAATCCTTGTTGATTTCCTTCAACAAATCATCGTCCGTTTTTTTGCTTTTGTTTTTCTTACGCAAATCCAATTCTTTGTGAACTTGTTTTGCAATTTCAGGTGTAGCGCAAGTGTATACAACAGCATCTAAACGTTCGTTCCACATATACTTGTTTTTGTTTTTCTCATAAAACTCTTTCAAGCCAACAGTATCCTTAATTGCTTTCGACCATACTTTTTTATCCGTTAAGTCAAACAATAAAATACCATCGCGGTATTCAGCCAAAATATTTTTAAAATCAGGTTGTGTCGACTCCAATTTACTTTCCTTGTATGCCATTGTAACTTCATCTGTATACAATTTATACATATCAATTACAACAGAAGAAAAAGTTGTTTTAGGTCGTTTGCTTTGGTGACTTTCCAAGTATTTTTTAAAGTCGGTTTGAGTATATTTCTTATCTCCAATGCTGAACAACTCTTTGGTTAGTTTAGAAGCTTTTGCAGCATCCCATTTACCTTCAAAATAAGAACTGTCAAGCACAGTAAAAAATTCGTCTCTGAATTTCAAATTTTCTTTAAAGCCGTACTCCTTCTTAATTTTCACAATTAAGGATTCTTTGCTTTTTTGAGAACGACTATCCTTTGTAACCTTCGCTTTCAATTCCGGTTTCAATTCTTCAAAAGTACCCAGGTTTTTCTTTTCCAGTCTTTTAATGATGTGCCATCCATATTGTGTTAAAACAGGAGGTGTATAATCGCCATTTTTAGCTAATTCAAAAGCAGGCTTTTCAAACTCTAACACCATTCTTCCTGTACCAAACAAAGGCAACTCTCCACCTTTTGTTTTCGAACCTTTATCATCCGAAAATTGAGATGCTAATTGTGCAAAATCCTCACCATTTTTAAGCTTGGTATATATTTCGTCAATTTTGGTTTTTGCATTCAAAGAATCTTCCTTTTTCATATCGGAAGTATAGCGTATCATAATGTGAGCAGCCAAAAGCTGACCTTGATTCGGTCTTCTTTCAAATACCTTAATTAAATGGTATCCAAATCGGGTACGAACAGGCATTGAAATCTCACCTACCTTTGTTGAGTAGGCAACATTTTCAAAAGGATAAACCATTTGAAGAACAGTAAAATAACCTAAATCACCACCATTTTCTTTTGCCGAAGGATCATCCGAAATTTGACGGGCAAGTTTTCCGAAATCTTCTCCTTTTAGTATTTTATTTCTTGCTGTAATAGCCTTGTTATAAGCTGCCAAAGAATCTTTTGGCAATACATTCGGGTCGCATTTTATCAACAAATGGCTTGCTCTTACATCAATTTTCATTCTTTCATAAGCCTCTTTTAATAATTGATCGTTTACTTCGTTGTCAGTTAAATAAGGCTGTGCAAGTTGCTTCTTGTATCCTTCGAATTCCGTTTTAAACTGACTAAGTGTATCCAAGCCCATCACTTCAGCTTCCTTCACTTTCAGTTTAAAGTTTACGAATAACTGTACATAATCGTTTACCGTTTTCCCTTCAGCAGCAGCATCCTTTGAATTATTCTTAGAATAAATGCTCTGAAATTCCGACTTGTTTATTGGTTTACCCGCTATGGTCATTAAAACAGGGTCTTGCGCATAAACCGATGAAGAAATGGAAACTGCAGTTAATAAAACTGTCTTTAATAGGTTATTTTTCATAATTAAATTTAACATTTTTTAATGAGGGTAACAAATGTAATTAATCTTGGCGAATGTTTCAAAAAAAATAAAAATGACAAAATGGATTAACATTATTTAACGACAAGGTATTTACACCTCAATCCTTAATCCATCATAAGCCAATTTAATAAAAGAAGGAAGTTCCCTTTCAACATCATTGTGTAAGCCCAACTGGTGACTAATATGTGTAAAATAGGCTCTCTTTGGTTTTAACTCTATCATTAAATCAATTGCCTCTTGCAATGTAAAATGAGAAGGATGTGGCTCCCTCCTCAATGCGTTCAAAACAATTACATCGCAACCCTTTATTTTTTCTTTTTCAGTTTCACTAATATAGTTGGCATCGGTGATATAGGTAAAACCACCAATACGATAGCCAAAAACAGGTAATTTTAAATGCTGCACTTCAACAGGAAGGATTGAAATATCCTCAATTGAAAATGCCTTGTTCTCTATTATGTGTATATCAATTTCAGGTATTCCGGGATACTTGAATTCCGAAAAAATATAGGGAAATTGACGCCTTATGCTATCATTAACATAATGGGAACAAAAAATGTCCATTCTTTTTTTCAATACAAAATTAAAAGCCCTTATGTCATCTAAGCCTGAAATATGATCAATATGATCATGCGTATACACTACGGCATCTATTCTGCTTATTTTTTCGCGCAACATTTGCTGCCTAAAATCAGGTCCAGTATCAATAACAATTTGTTTGCCCCCAGTTTCTACAAGTATGGATGAACGCAATCGCTTATTTTTAAAGTCGAGCGAAACGCAAACACTACACCTACAGGCAATAACTGGAACTCCTTGTGAAGTACCAGTACCTAAAAAAGTTACTTTAACGGTATCATTCATTACTGTGTAAATGTAACGAACATTCGCAAATAATTTAGCAGAATTAATAGGTTTTGATATTTGATTTTATTTTTTAATTTTGGCAACCGAAACAAAAAATTTACAGTGGTGTTGATACTGTATTAAATTCAATGCAGCTAAAGCATAACACAAAATTTTGTTCTTTAAAAACATTAAAATAATTTAGTTTAATTATGAAGGTAGGCATTCCATCGGAAATTTTTCCAAATGAATTAAGAGTCGCGGCTACTCCAAAAACCGTTAAACGACTCCAAAAACAAGGGTTTGAAGTTTTTATTCAGAAAGGTGCCGGAGCAAAAGCAAATTTTTCGGATAAAGAATTTGAAGAGGCCGGGGCTAAAATAGTTGCCACTGCTGCCGATATTTATGGCCAATCAGACATTGTGCTTAAAGTTAAGGAGCCTTCAATGGAAGAAGTTGATTTGATGAAAGAGGGCTTGGTAATGTTGAGTTACCTATGGCCTGCACAAAACCAACCCTTACTTCAAAAATTAGCAGATAAAAAAGTAAATGCAGTTGCTATGGATGCGATTCCTCGTATTTCCAGGGCACAAAAAATGGATGTGTTGTCGTCAATGGCAAACATTGCAGGATATAGAGCAGTAATTGAAGGTTCATACCATTTCGGAAGATTTTTAAACGGACAAATTACGGCTGCAGGAAAAGTTGAGCCAGCAAAAGTATTGGTAATTGGTGCAGGGGTAGCCGGTTTAGCTGCCATCGGAGCTGCCAATTCTTTGGGTGCTATTGTTCGCGCTTTTGATACGCGTAAAGAAGTTGCAGAGCAAATCGAATCGATGGGTGCTACTTTTCTTACCGTTGAAATTGAAGAAGACGGTGCAACATCATCCGGTTACTCTAAAGAAATGAGTCCTGCTTTTATTGAAGCAGAGATGAAATTATTTTTAGAACAAGCGAAAGAAGTTGACATAGTAATTACCACCGCACAAATTCCGGGCCGACCTGCTCCTAAATTGTGGATGGATTATCACGTAGCTGCAATGAAACCGGGGTCGGTGATTGTGGATTTAGCTGCATCAACAGGCGGTAACTGCGCTCTTACAAAAAACGGAGAGGTTTACACAACCGATAATGGTGTTGTAATGGTTGGTAAATTAAATCAATTACCAAGTCAAGCTTCACAATTATATGGAAACAACTTATGTCATTTATTAGATGATATGGGTAAAGCCGAAAAATGGAAAATTGATATGGAGGATGCTGTTGTGTCAAGAGCAATGGTTACTTACAATGGAAAAATCAATTGGCCTCCTGCTCCACTTCCTGTTAGTCCTACTGCAGGCGGAAAAGTAAAAGTAGTTCCACCAACAGAAGCAGAAACAAAAGCAACAAATGAAGCAGCAGCAAAAAAAGCAACCACTTCAATGATTATTACCTTAGCCTTAGTTGGCGGTTTGTTGCTCCTGGTTGGTAAGTACGCACCAAGTGAGTTCATTCAGCATTTCACAGTGTTTGTTCTGTCAATTTTTGTAGGTTGGCAATTGATTACCAACGTTGCACACGCCTTGCATACACCTTTAATGGCTGTAACCAATGCAATCAGCGGAATTATTGTTGTTGGTGGTTTATTACAAACTACGAATGACATCAAAGATCCGGTTACTATAATAGCTTTTATTGCTATTTTAATCGCCAGCATTAATATTGTTGGTGGATTTATGGTAACACACCGTATGTTGAAAATGTTTAAAAAATAATCCTACTGCGCTAAAGCTCCGAAGGATAAAATAAAAAAAGAAATTATGATAGAAATAGCAAAGGAAATTCAAACAGCAGCATATTTATTTGCAAGTATCCTGTTCATTTTAAGTTTAGGAGGATTAGCCTCCCAAGAATCTGCAAAACGTGGAGTTATCTACGGAATTGTAGGTATGATTGTAGCCATTATTGCTACGGTTTTAGGTCAAGGAGTTGAAGGACACGTTTACATTATTGTAGCGATTGCAATTGCTTCTCTGATTGGAATTATGGTCGCACGTAAAGTGGAAATGACTTCTATGCCTCAACTGGTAGCGATCCTACATAGTTTTGTGGGAATGGCAGCAGTATTGGTTGGTTTCGGTTCTTATTTGGATCCTGAAACACAAGCATTAACCGGAGCAGCACACACTATTCATTTGGTGGAAGTGTTTGTTGGAATTTTTATTGGTGCCATTACTTTTACAGGTTCTATTGTTGCCTGGGGGAAATTAGATGGCAAAATCCCTTCTAAACCTTGGGCATTTAGTGCACTTCAAGTTATGAATATTACTTTACTTATTGCTTGTATTGTTTTGGGTGTATTTTTCTGTAAAGCAGAAGGAACAAGTGGAATGCTTCCTTTGTTGATTATGACAGGAATTGCCTCTTTCATTGGAGTTGTATTGGTAATGGCTATTGGTGGTGGAGATATGCCGGTGGTTGTATCTATGCTAAACTCTTATTCAGGTTGGGCTGCATCGGCTGCAGGATTTATGTTAGGAAACGATTTGTTGATTGTAACGGGAGCACTTGTTGGAAGTTCCGGAGCGATTCTTTCTATGCATATGTGTCACGCAATGAACCGTTCTTTCTTCTCTGTTATTTTTGCGAATGCAACTGCATCTTCATCGCAAGGTGGTGAGAAAAAAGCCATTGAGGGTGAAGTAACATCCTTAAATCACGAAGAAGTTGCTGCTTTGTTAAAAGAAGCAAGATCAGTAGTTATTGTTCCTGGTTATGGTATGGCTGTTGCAAAAGCACAATACCCTATTTACGAAATGGTTCAAACCTTACGCAAAGCAGGTAAAAATGTACGTTTTGCTATTCACCCTGTTGCAGGTCGTTTACCAGGACATATGAATGTATTGTTGGCGGAAGCAAATGTGCCTTATGATATAGTGTTGGAAATGGACGAGATCAATGAAGATATGCCAAGCACAGATGTTGTAATGGTAATTGGAGCAAACGATGTGGTAAATCCGAGTGCACAAGACGACCCTGCAAGTTCTATTTACGGAATGCCTGTCATCGAAGTGTGGAAAGCAGAAAAAGTAATCATTATGAAACGTTCTATGTCGGCTGGTTATTCAGGTGAAGACAATCCTTTATTCTACAAACCAAATTCAGAAATGCTTTACGGTGATGCGAAAGTAAGTGTTGAGAAGTTATTGGGTTTTTTGAAAGCGTAATTTTGTTGTTAGTTGTTAGTTGTTGGTTGTTAGATATAACGTCCAGAGTTAAAACCTCTGGACGTTTTTTTATTGATTATATTTGAATACAAAGTAATTTGATAATAAAGAAATGAAAGCAATTGTTCACACAAAATATGGACCACCAGAAGTTGCTCAAATAATGGAGGTCGACAAACCTGTTCCGAAAGAAAACGAAGTATTGGTTAAAATTATTGCAAGTACTGTTAACAGAACAGACTCAGGTTTTCGTAGTGCTGAATATTTTATTTCTCGTTTCTGGAGCGGACTTCTAAAACCAAATCATACCATACTGGGATGTGAATTTTCAGGTATAGTTGAAGAACTTGGAAAAAATGTAAGCACATTCCAAAAAGGAGATACAGTTTTTGGATACAATGATAAAACCTGGGGCGGACACGGAGAATATCTTAGCATTAACGAAAATGAAGCCATTACTCATTCACCTAGCAATATTAGTCTGCATGAAACTGCAGCCATTACCGAAGGTGCTCATTATGCATTAAACAATATCAGAGCATCGAAAATAGAAAGCGGACAAAACGTTTTGGTTTATGGCGCTACAGGAGCTATTGGTTCAGCTGCCGTTCAACTACTCAAACATTTTGGAACAACTGTTACTGCAGTTTGCAATACAAAAAATGTAGCACTAGTAAAATCACTTGGTGCTGATGTTGTGATTGATTATCAAACACAGGATTTTACAAAAACGGAAACCAAGTTTCATTTCATTTTTGATGCAGTAGGAAAAAGTTCTTTTTCACAATGCAAACCCTTGCTTACAGAAAAAGGAATTTATATTTCTACTGAATTAGGAAAAAATGCGGAGAATATATTTTATGCACTCTTCACTCCAATAAGCGGAGGAAAAAGAGTTTTGTTTCCAATACCCACAATCAATAAAAAGGATGTAATCTTTTTAAAAGAACTGGTTGAAAAAAATGAATTCAAACCTGTAATTGACAGCTACTATAAACTAGAGCAGATTGTAGAAGCATACAAATATGTTGAAAGCGGTCAGAAAACAGGCAATGTTGTAATTAAAATAGGAGAATAAGATTCCCTCAGATAATTTAGGCGCGTTTTTTTATTGACTATATTTGGGTAAAGAAAACATCCATAAAATGAAAAATAGGACCTTACTAATTTTAGCACTTGCAACATCCTTCGGTTTTGGTTTTGCATTTAAGACCATCATAACAAAAGAACCTAGCGAGCCGCAAACAATAAGAAAAGTAACAAGCATTGGGGGTATCTTTTTTAAATGCAAAGACACAAAAAAAATAAAGGAGTGGTATAAAACAAATCTTGGCTTAAACACAAACCAGTACGGGACAGTTTTTGAATGGTATCAAGGTGCTGACTCTACTAAAAAGGGATTTACACAATGGAGTCCGTTTAATGAGAAAACAAAATACTTTGAACCTTCAGTAAAAGACTTTATGATAAATTACAGGGTTGAAAACATAGAAAGCCTTGTTGCCGAATTGAAAAAGAACAACGTAACCATTCTGGACACTATCCAAAGCTACGACTATGGTAAGTTTGTGCATATTCTTGACATTGAAAGTAACAAAATTGAGTTGTGGGAGCCGAACGACATAGTGTATGAAAAATTAGGAATACAGCTTAACAGTAAGACAACAAAATAAAAGTCTTTTAGGCCACAAGCGGGACGCTTGCGGTAGCGGGGGTAATAAATAAGGACACGCATTACAAGTGCGCGCCAGTGTTGAGTGGGGCTTTTTTACCCCACAAGCAGAACTTTTTGAAAGTGTCAGTTAAACAATATTACGGTAAAGCACTAAAAATGCTCACCAGTGTTGTGTAACTTTATTGCTACATTTACGTTTAATAACATAACCAAAAACAGAAACTAT
>CAIMGI010000078.1 GCA_903840505.1 uncultured Bacteroidota bacterium | reverse complement strand
TTCTCCACGTATATTATCATGTTGTGGCATTTGTTTTTGCTCGTTTTCTTCTTGTTCATCATATTTATCCATTCCCTTTTCTAATATGCTTTGTATGGTTTTATAATTGTAAATGCCATATCCAAGCGCACGCTGGCAAGCTTTTATTAATCTTTCATTGCCCACTTTCTTGGCAAAGCTCAGAATACCAACACAAGATTTATATGCCTGTTCGGGATGTTGTTTTCTGTCTAATATTTTCAGGATATAAAGTTGTACATCTTCATGTATGCTCGATGCCCAACTAAGAAAACGTTCAGGTGTCCAGTCACTGACAAAGCGATGTGCAGAGGCTAAGTGTTCTTTATCGGTGGTATAGTTGTAGGGACTCTTTAATCGTTTATGTATTGCAATACGTTCATAGTGATAAAATATCTCAACTACGGAACGAGAGTACATCAGTTTTATTTTTTTTCCAATGAAGCGATAAGGGACACTGTAATAGTGCTTGTCGGCATTTAACGATACATGACCGTTTTTCATAACTGTAACATAAATCTCCTTTTTTAGCTCGTAACGAAGTAGTGGTAAAGGACCTAATGCTGCACGTTCAACTTCTTCGAACTGTTCTCTGCGAGAATAGTTTCTGCCGGTTAATAATGTATTGTTATGCTCTTCAAGCGCTACTCTAATTGCAGTATTTAATTCTTCAAGAGTAAAGTAATCGCATCCTCTTAGTTTTGCATAGATGCGAGTATATAATATACGTACTGCATTTTCTACCAATGCTTTGTCTCTTGGTCTATAGGCTCTAGTTGGTAATATAGTAGTGCTATAATGCTGTGCAAAATCCGCAAAGGAATCATTTAAAACAGGTTCGTATTTACTGCTTTTGGTAACTGCTGATTTTAAGTTATCAGGAACAATGGCTGCCGGAACCCCACCATAATAAAGTAATGCTCCTTCGCAGGCACCTATAAAATCTTCTTTCTGCTGACTCATTAATGCTTCTGCATAAGTCAGCTGGCTTGCTCCTAGTATAGCTACAAAAACTTCTACTTCTTGTATTTCGCCTGTTTGCTTATCTACTATTTTTAATTTATCGCCTGCAAAATCTACATATAGTTTATCGCCTACCTTATGCTCCATCCGCATAGTAGGGTTTACTTGTGCTTTCCATTTTGCAAAATAAAAATTGAACTGACTTCGGCCTACCCCATCAATATGGGTTTGCTTGTATTCTGCCCATAGCATTTGTCGGGTGACACCTCTCTTTTTTAGTTCTTTATCCATCGAAGGGAAAAGGTTAAATAAGGTTGCTAGCTTGAGATTTACAGGTGGGCTTTCTGGTTTTACAAATAGATCTTCTAAATCTTTATCACATAAAATGTTTATTTCTAAAAAACTTAATTTGCTTTCTGTAAATTCTTTGATATACTTTTTTATGGTATTACGGGCTACTCCTGTTTGTTCGGCTATCTTGAGCTTACTTATACCTAAAGAGTGCAAACGAAATATCTGTCGTATTTTATTCATGTTTATTGAGTTATTTGCCATCTTTTAATTAAGTTTGATTTCTCAAAGCTTAATAATTAATGGTTACCTCAAAGCATGAACCTTTTTTCTTCGTTTCTAGTGGTCAATTTGAACCGGTTTACACTGGTCAATTTGAACCGGAATTAGGTGGTCAGGTTAAATCGGTTTAGGGTGGTCAACTTCACCGGTTTTTGCAAACTTTTGCCTTTTTATATACTTCAAGTTTTTGAAAATCGAACATTTCTATAATTTAAGAGCGAGAAACAGAATGAGAATGAAGAAAAATCAGATTGAGAAACTTCGCTCTCGCTCTGTTTCTCACTCTGATTTTGTACCCAGTGCCGGAGTCGAACCGGCACAGTTTCCTACTGGTGTTTGAGACCAGCGCGTCTACCAATTCCGCCAACTGGGCATTTAATTATTGGTTTAGGGACTGCGAAAGTACTTATTTGTTTTGTTTTGGCAAAATTGTACCCCTCAACAAACTATAAAAAGGGATTGTTTTCCTTTTCATAGCCAATGGAAGTTTCGGGCCCGTGACCGGAATATACTACCGTTGCATCGTCCAATAAGAACAACTTGTTTTTTATGCTTGAAATTAAGTCGTTGTGGTTACAACCCGGAAAATCAGTGCGGCCAATGCTTTCACGAAACAAGACATCGCCACTTATTGCAAATTTTTGAACCCTATTGTAAAAAATGACGCTTCCGGGCGAATGCCCAGGTGTAAATAGCACCTCTAGTTGGGAATTCCCAAATGAAACGATATCGCCCTCTTCAATAAATTTCTCAGGTAAAGGTGATTCTGAATAATTAAGTTGGTAAAGTTGGGCGGTTCGCATACCATTCTGTAATATAACCAAGTCTTTCTGGTGTATTTGAGGGCTTAGTTTATAGGTATCGTAAACAAATTTATTCCCTAAAATGTGGTCGATGTGGCAATGGGTATTTAACAGCAACACAGGTTTTAACTGTTTGCTAAGAATAAATTGAACCAATTGTTGTTGCTCACTACTATTGCTGCAACCTGGGTCAACTATTACACAATCCTTGCTTTCGTCAAACAACACATAGGTGTTTTCTTGAAAGGGATTAAAAGTAAAGCGGTGTATTTGTATCATAATCTGTTCAAAAATAAACATTAAAACCTATTGTACGGTATAAAACTATATGAGGCAAAATTGTACTTTTGTAAAAAACAAAAAATATGAAATTTGGTGTTGTAATATTCCCGGGATCGAATTGTGATCAGGATATGATATATGTTCTTAAAAATATACTGAAACAGGAAGTTGTTGAATTGTGGCACAAGGATACTGATTTGCAAGGAGTAGATTTTGTGGTATTGCCCGGAGGTTTTTCCTATGGCGATTATTTGCGCTCAGGAGCCATTGCTCGTTTTTCGCCCATTATGGAAAGTGTCATTGCTTTTGCTGCTAAAGGAGGCTACGTATTGGGTGTGTGTAACGGTTTTCAAATTTTGTGTGAAGCAGGATTAGTACCAGGGGCTTTATTGCACAACAACAACCAGAAATTTATTTGTAAAAATGTATTTATCAAATCGCAAGATAAAAATACCTTATTGACCCAAACAATACCGCAGGAAAAAGCATTAAAAATACCTATTGCACATGGTGAAGGAAGGTATTTTGCCGATGCCGATACCTTGAAAAAATTAAACGCAAACGGGCAAATTTTATTCCGTTATTGCGATGAAAATGGTGCTGTAAATGATACTGCCAATCCGAATGGCGCCATTGAAAATATTGCGGGCGTATGCAATGAAGGTAAAAATGTTTTTGGAATGATGCCTCATCCCGAAAGAGCTGCCGATGCAGAATTAAACAATACAGATGGTTTGTATTTGTTTAAATCGATTATTGCAATGGTAACTGCCTAAAAAATATAGCATTAAAACAAATAAAAAAGGGCGGAATTTTATTCCGCCCTTTTTGTTTTATATTAAATTCCCGCTCTATTAATTGCCATTCCATTCAGGAAGTCTGCCCGGAGAATAAGGTGCATTTATCATATCTAATTGTTTTTCCAATTGTTTTACTTCTTCCGTTACTCCTTTAAGATCGGCTATTACACTTACTAATTGTTTACTTGCAGTTGTGTAAGATTGTTTACTTAATTCTGTTGGAGCACAACTTGCATTGTAGCTTGAGTAAATTATTCCTTCCACTCTTCCGTAAATAGCAGGAGCTGTTTCAAACTCGTGTCGGGCAACGCTTTGGTCGCCATTAATTTTAACATTTACAGCATTAAGTTTTTGTTGAAGTTCATTTACTTTTTTCAATAAATCCAAATTACTTTTTGGTGCATTTAAAATGGCAGTTTTAATGTAACCAATAGCAGCGGTAATTTCGCCTCTGTAAGAATCTGTTCCGGCTACCGCTCTGCGTAAATCGCCCACTTTCAGTTGAAAATCAAGCAATGCCTTTTTATCTTCGGCAGCCAAGGTAGCATTGTGAAGCGATACAATATTGAAGGCTTGTGGAGCAAGTAATTGTTCCACTACACCGTTGTGAATTTTTGAAATACTCACTGTGTAACTTCCAGGTAATGCCCAGTTCCCTTCGTCCGGACTTGCATAAGGATTACTCAAGTCTGGGGCAGGGTAGGTTACAGGATTAGTAGTTGCATAACGGAAATTCCAGGTTAATTTATTTAATCCTGAACCGACACCTGTTTTAATTCTTCTAATAACTTCGCCATCTTTACTTGCAATGGTAAATAAAAGTGATGGTGCATCTTCATTGTCTTCGGCACGCATAGCATCAAATGAAGGATAAGAAACTGCCTCCCCCTTTTTAATTTGTTCCCCTTCTTTTTCTTTTCGAATTTGTTTCAGCGATTTATAATCGTCTTTTATGAAGTAGGTAAAAGTAACTCCAACAGCAGGATTAGGTGCTGTGTAAAAACTTTCTCCCTGAAAGGACTTGCCTGTATGTCCGTATGGTTGCGATTCCATAAACATTAAACCATCCTTGATAGGAAACATAAATGCTTTTTGACTAAAATTTTCTTTTTTGAGCGTTTGTAGAGGAGAATAATCATCCAAAATATAAAAGCCTCTTCCAAAGGTTGCAATCACCAAATCATTTTCTCTTTTTTGTATAGCAATATCTCTCACACATACATTAGGTAAGCCTCCTTTTAACTGTGTCCAACTGCCACCGCCATCAATCGAAAAGAAAACACCGGATTCTGTCCCGACAAAAAGTAAATTTGAATTTTTATGATCTTGAGCAATGCAATAAACGGTACCTTTTGCAGGTAAGTTATTTTGAATGGATTTCCAGGTTGCGCCACCATCTTCCGACTTCATTACATAGGGTTTAAAATCACCATTTTGATGATTGTCAAAACAGGCAAATAGCACATTGTTATTGTGCTCGGAAGCAAGCAAAGCACTTACATAGGTTCTGTCGGGAATTCCCGCAAAAGCTTCCGTTTTGTTCCAAGTTTTACCACCGTCTTTCGTAATTTGAATCAATCCATCATCGGTTCCCACCACCAATAAATTCTCATCTTTTGCACTTTCGTAAAAAGAAACAATGTTTCCGTAAATGGAGGTCGATTGATTTTTCGCTACGGCATCCATACTCCATACTTTACCCATAACAGGTATTTTATTTCTATCAACTTGTCGTGTAAGATCGGGACTGATTACTTCCCAATCATTTCCCCTATCGTTACTTTTAAATACTTTATTAGCGCATATATATATCCGTTTGTTATTGTGTTTGCTGATTGCTAAAGGGGCATCCCAGTTCCAACGATATGCAGGCTCCCCTTCTTTTTCTACCGGTCTAATGTCAACTATTTCACCACTTGCTCTATCGAAACGAACCAACCCTGCATATTGTGATTCTGAGTATACAATATTGGGTTCTTTTGGGTCTATTTGCGATTCAAAACCATCACCACCGCAGGTAATAAACCAATCGGAATTAAGTATGCCGGATGAACTTATTGTACGTGAGGGACCGCCCATACTATTGTTGTCCTGTGTTCCACCGTATACATTGTAAAAAGGCAGACTGTTATCTACATCAACACGGTAATATTGTGTAATGGGCAAATTGCTTTTAAATGCCCAATTTTTTGCAGCGTCAAAGGTTTCATACACTCCGCCATCACATCCTGCCAACATATAATTGGGGTCTTTAGGATCCACATAAAAAGCGTGATTATCCACATGCTTGCTTCGTTCACCTATGGGAGCGAAACTTTTTCCGCCATCGGAGCTTACCATTATAGCAAAATCCATTGCGTATAATTTGTTGGGATTTATTGGATCGGCAAAAATTTCTTGGTAATAATTTCCAGCGGTCGACCAAGGGTTTTGTTTTTCCCAACTTGCTCCTCTGTCAACAGATTTGTAAACTCCTTTACCTTCTTCGTTTGCTTCAATAATGGCATACACAATATCAGGATTAGCAGGAGAAACAGCTAAACCAATTCTTCCCACATCACCCTGCGGTAATCCGTTGCTTAATTTATTCCAAGTATTCCCCGCATCGGTACTTTTGTATATAGCCGATTCAGGACCTCCGCTGATGTATGTAAAAACGTGTCTTCTTCGTTGATGTGCACAAGCATATAATACATCGGAATTTCGAGGGTCAATATATACTTCATTGCAACCTGTATTTTCACTGATGCTTAAACAGTTTTTCCAAGTCTTTCCACCATCTGTCGTTTTGTAAATTCCTCTATCGCCACCGGCAGACCACAAAGGGCCATAAGCCGCAACATATACAATATTGGGGTTGCGTGAGTCAACAACTATTTTTCCGATGTGCTCTGAATTTTTTAAGCCCATATTTTTCCACGACTTTCCTGCATCGTCCGATTTATAAATACCATCCCCATACGCTACACTTCGCTGGTTATTATTTTCACCTGTTCCTACCCATATTGTATTCGAGTTAGTTGGATCTATTGTGATACAACCAATAGAAGACGAGCCTTCATTGTCAAAAACAGAAGAATAAGTTACTCCGGCATTGTTTGTTTTCCAAACCCCACCGCCTGGTGTTGCTATATAATACTGACTTCTGTTGTTTGGGTTTACGGCTAAATCAATAACCCTTCCCGATGTAACAGCAGAGCCTATCGAGCGAAATTTTAATGCACCATAGGTACCTGATTCTTTTAGTGTATCCTTTTTGGGTTCCTCCTTTTTATTTTCCTTTTTTTGAGCAATGCCGATACTTGCTGAAAATAATAAAGTGAAAATAGTTAATTTAAGTCCTTTCATTTTTTCGGTTTTTAAAAATCAATGATACAAATTTTATATAACATACTGTGATATAATTATGCTAAGGTAGTTTTTATAAAAAAAGTTCACAATCACCCTTATCGGGGGATTTATATTATTTTTGATAATGTTTTACGGCTTTTAATTTATCCGTATTATTACAAATGAATTACGATTAAAAAATTAAAAAAATGCAAGAAAAAAGAGAACATCTTGAAAACTTACACATCCCTTTGTGGTTGTTAAAAGATACTTGTTGGATGTTGGAGTGGAAAACATTGGGAGTAATAATGATATTTCCAACGGTTTTTCTTGCCATCCGAATAGCTGTTCATACCTATAAAACAGTTTATTTTTTACCCAATTTAGCGGTATGCTTTTGGATTGGAGCCAATGCCTATTGGATGGTGTGTGAGTTCTTTTTTAACAACGTAGGTAAACACTATGCAGTGATTTTATTTGTAATGGGATTGTGTACAATTTTTCTCTACTACTTCAATAAAATGAGGGAAAGGAAGCGAATTTCTTCGCAGTAATTTTCGGCTAAATTTTTTAATTGTATAAATTGTTTAGTATCTTTGTGCTAGTTCTTTATTATTACTTATCCAGAAAGGTGGAGGGACTTGCCCTATGAAGCCTTAGCAACCCTGGTTGAAATTTATTTCTTCTAGAAGGTGCTAAATCCTGTTCGTGTAATTGCGAAGCAGATAAGTCAGAGTATATTTGAATCAATAAAACGAAAATATATAAACTCCTCTGACTGTAAAAAGTGAGAGGAGTTTTTTATTTAGTAGTGATTGACGAAAGGGAATAAGCATAAATTAGTATTGTATTTTATGACAGACATTAAAAAAGAATTAGAAAAGCGCGTCTTGGTGATCGATGGTGCAATGGGCACTATGATTCAGCAATATAAACTGGAAGAAAAGGATTTCAGAACCAAACGTTTTGCCGATTGGCATAAAGATTTGAAGGGAAATAACGATTTGCTTTCCATTACCCAACCGCAAATTATTAAAGCCATTCACAAAGAATATTTGAAAGCGGGTGCTGATATTATCGAAACAAACACTTTTAGTGCAACCACCATTGCAATGGCTGATTATGATATGCAAGAACTTGCATATGAATTGAATTATGAATCAGCAAAAATTGCAAAAGAAGCAGTAGCAGAATTTCAGAAGGAGTCGGGAGATACAACACCAAGATATGTAGCGGGAGCATTTGGTCCCACTAACCGTACACTTTCATTATCACCCAATGTAAACGATCCGGGATTTCGTGCCACTACATTCGATGAATTGGTTGTTGCGTATTCCGAACAAGCACGTGGACTCATTGAAGGCGGAGCTGATTTATTATTGGTAGAAACTATTTTTGACACGCTCAATGCAAAAGCAGCCTTGTTTGCCATTCAAAATGTGTGCAAAGAAAAAAATATAAAAATGCCTGTAATGGTTTCGGGTACTATTACCGATGCCAGTGGAAGAACTTTATCCGGACAAACTACAGAAGCATTTTTGAATTCCATTTCACACGTTGATTTATTAAGTGTTGGTTTGAATTGTGCCTTGGGTGCAAAAGATATGCGTCCTTATTTGGAAGAACTTTCTGATAAGGCTCCTTTTTATGTGAGTGCTTATCCCAATGCAGGATTGCCCAATCAGTTTGGTGAATACGACCAAGATGCGCACGAGATGGGACATCAAATAGAAGATTTTTTAAAGGCAGGATTCTTAAACATTGTAGGTGGATGCTGTGGAACAACTCCAGCACACATTAAACGAATTGCAGAATTGGCTAAAGAATCAAAGCCAAGAAAAAGGCCAGTAGCCGATACATTAATGCATTTGAGTGGGTTAGAACCATTAACACTTCGTCCCGAAAGTAATTTTTTGAATGTGGGTGAACGAACAAATGTTACGGGCTCAAAAAAATTCTTACGCTTAATCAATGAAGGAAATTACGAAGAGGCGTTATCGATTGCAAAGGATCAGGTGGATGGTGGGGCTCAAGTAATTGATGTGAATATGGATGAAGGAATGTTAGACAGTGAAGCAGCAATGACCAAGTTCTTAAATCTAATTGCATCTGAACCGGATATCAGTAAAGTTCCGATAATGATTGACTCTTCTAAATGGACGGTAATTGAAGCAGGATTAAAATGTGTCCAAGGGAAAGCAATCGTGAATTCTATATCTTTAAAAGAAGGAGAAGAAAAATTTATTGAACACGCAAACAAAATAAAGCAATACGGAGCGGCTGTAATTGTTATGGCTTTTGATGAGCAGGGACAGGCAGATACCTTGCAACGCAGAATAGATATTTGTAAACGAGCGTATGATGTGCTGGTTAACAAAGTTCATTTTCCACCACAAGATATTATTTTCGACCCGAATATTTTTCCTGTTGCAACTGGAATGGAGGAACACCGTTTGAATGCACTCGACTTTTTCAATGCAACAAAATGGATTAAAGAAAATTTGCCATACGCAAAAGTAAGTGGTGGAGTAAGTAACGTTTCCTTTTCATTCCGTGGAAACGATCACGTACGTGAAGCCATACACGGGGCCTTTTTATATCACGCTGTAAAAGCGGGGATGGATATGGGAATTGTGAACCCTGCTCAGTTGCAGGTGTACGATGACATTGATAAAACATTGTTGGAATTGGTAGAAGATGTTTTGTTGAACAGAAGAGATGATGCTACAGAGCGATTGGTTGAACACGCTGAATCATTAAAAGGAGTTACAAAAGAAAAAGCAGAGAAAAATGAGGCCTGGAGAAAAGGAACTGTAGAAGAAAGACTTAGTCATGCTTTGGTAAAAGGATTGGTAGAATACATTGATGTAGATACAGAAGAAGCAAGATTGAAATTGGGTAGACCATTACACGTTATCGAAGGTCCGTTAATGGATGGAATGAATGTGGTAGGTGATTTGTTTGGAAGCGGAAAAATGTTTTTGCCACAAGTGGTGAAGAGCGCTCGTGTGATGAAAAAAGCGGTTGCCTATTTAGAGCCGTATTTACAAGCTGAAAAGGATGCAAACAAATTAGCTGGAATTGTTGGTAATGGAAGAACAAATGCCGGGAAAATATTAATGGCAACAGTAAAAGGAGATGTGCACGATATTGGAAAAAATATTGTGGGAGTGGTGTTGGCTTGTAACAATTATGAAATCATCGATTTGGGAGTAATGGTTTCGGCAGATAGAATTTTAGAGGAAGCAAAAAAGCACAATGTTGATATAATTGGATTAAGTGGATTAATAACGCCTTCTCTGGATGAAATGGTGCACGTTGCAAAAGAAATGGAACGCTTAGGATTTAAAACTCCTTTGCTGATTGGTGGTGCAACAACTTCTAAAGTGCATACTGCCGTGAAGATTGCGCAAAATTATTCGGGCCCGGTTGTACACGTAAATGATGCAAGTAAGTCAGTACCGGTTGCAAGCAGTTTGATTTCGGATGAATTGCGAGATGCCTTTATGGTTGAAATTACGAAAGATTATGACCGTGTGCGCGAACAAAATAAAAATGCACAATCGCAGAATAAATTTATATCAATAGCAGAAGCACGTGAAAACAAATTCCCGATTGACTGGAACAAAACAGAAATTGTAAAACCGAATTTTATTGGAAACAAAGTTTTCACAGATTATTCCATTAAAGAAATAGCTGAATATATCGATTGGACGCCCTTCTTCATCTCCTGGGAAATGAAAGGTTCGTATCCGAAAATATTGAAAGACCCAACACGTGGAGAAGAAGCACGCAAACTATTTGACGATGCTCAAGTGATGTTGAAAAAAATCATTGAAGAGAAGTGGTTGAAAGCAAATGCAGTGATTGGAATTTATCCAGCAAAAGCCAATGGTGACGATATCGAAGTGTACGAAGATGAAAAGGGGACAAAACTAAAAACCGTTTTTCATACTTTGCGTCAACAAACAAAAAAGCCTGCGGGTCAGTATAACGTTGCGCTTTCAGATTTTATTTCTCCAACATCCAATATCCAACATCCAACCGATTATATCGGTTCTTTTGCATTAACCACCGGTCTTGGGATTGACGAACACGTAGCTCGTTTCGAAAAAGACCATGATGATTATTCGGCTATTATGTTAAAAGCATTGGCGGATCGTTTGGCAGAAGCATTTGCAGAATTGATGCACAAGAAAGTGAGAAAAGAATTCTGGGGATACGCGAAAGAAGAAAACTTGAAAAATGAAGATTTAATTAAAGAAGAGTATGCGGGTATTCGTCCGGCACCTGGCTATCCAGCACAGCCAGACCATACTGAGAAACCTGCCTTGTTTAATTTATTAGATGCAGAAAAAAACACAGGAATAATATTAACCGAAAGTATGGCAATGTTTCCTACAGCAGCAGTAAGTGGCTTGTATTTCGCTCACCCGCAATCACATTATTTTGGTATAGGAAAAATTAAAAGGGGTCAAGTAGAAGATTATGCTAAACGCAAAGGAATGAGTATTGAAGATGCGGAACGTTGGTTAGGACCAAACTTAGCATATTAAGAAAGAGGAGTAAGAGATTTTTATTTTTGTCTGTTTTATTTTTTATACATTTGTCACCGCAATGAAACAAACGCAAGCAACTATATTTTATTACAACCACTGTCCCAACAGACGGGTTGTTGCGTCTATGCACATTTGGTGCTAATCTAAAAGAGGTTTCTTAATTATACTATTAAGCTGATACCTCGTCAGCGAATCATTCATTTTTATTTTATTGCATTTTATGGAACAGTTATCAGAATTAATATTGGAAAAATTAAACACCTTGGTTGTTGTAGTGAACGAACAAGGTGCAGTTGATTATGTAAATTCATCGGCTGCACAAATACTTGGATACGCTCCGGAACAGCTATTGGGCGATGCTTGGTGGGATTTAACGCGCAGCACTGATGATGAAAAAAGGAAGTTGAAATTGTTAACACAAAAAATAATACGTGAAAATAATGTGGAGCAATTGCCTTACGAGCGATTATTGAAAACCGCTAAAGGAAAGGATAAATGGATATTGTGGAACACTACAAAAGGTCCCGGAAATACAATGGTTGGAATAGGTTATGATATTACCGACAGGAAAATTGCTGAGCAAAAACTACAGGCAACAAATCATTTTTTATCGCAACGGAATACCGATATGTTGGAAAGCATCCGTTATGCCCAACGTATACAGCAATCAATATTGCCCGATAAAATAAAAATTGAACAAGCCTTGAGCGGAGGTTTTGTATTGTATAAACCAAAGGACATTGTGAGTGGTGATTTTTACTGGTATTACGAACGCAACGACTCCATTTATATTGCTGCTATTGATTGTACAGGACACGGTGTGCCGGGGGCATTTATGTCGGTACTGGCGAACTCCTTATTAAAAAAAGTAGTAGACAATAATGTACAGGAACCAGCTGAAATATTGTATCGCTTAGACGATGAATTACAGAATGAACTAAACGGATCAAATGAATATTCATCGGCAGACGGAATGGATATTGCTTTGTGTAAAATTGATAAAAGTAGGAATACCTTGAGTTTTGCAGGAGCATTCCGACCATTGGTATTGGTGCGATTGGGCGAAGTTATTGAATATCGTGGAAGCAGGAATCCGATTGGTTTATACGGTGATACTAAAAAAGTATTTGAGCAGCTTGAAATTGAATTGCAAAAAGGAGACTCCCTTTATTTATTTTCGGATGGCTACGTAGATCAGTTTGGTGGCGAGCATTATAAAAAATTGAATAAATCACGGTTTCGAGAATTGCTGTTAACGATGGAAACAATGGATATAAAAGAGCAAGAAGCTTTTTTGGAATATGCACTTAACAATTGGAAACAACAAGAGGAACAAACCGATGATATATTGGTGATTGGTCTGAAGTTTTAATATTTTAGGTTAAATTTGCCTGTAAAAGCATCTTTAAATTTATGAAAAAATACATTTTAATCGGGTTGATTATTGCTGCAAGTCATTGTAACGCTCAAACAACAGTTATAGACAGTATATTTTATGGTGGGCAATATAGAAGTTACATTGCCTACATCCCGGCTATATACAACGGAAATACTGCCGTGCCATTATTGTATAATCTACACGGCTATACCAGCAATGCTGCACAGCAAATATTTTATGGCGATTTCCGACCCATTGCCGATACGGCTAATTTTATTGTTGTTCAACCCAATGGTACATTTAGTCAAGGAGTACGATTCTGGAATGCTTTTTATCAAGGACCGCCCAACGATTTGGCATTTTTAAATGCATTGGTAGATTCGCTTAAGCTTTCGTATTCAATTGATGAAAACAGATTGTATATGTGCGGAATGAGTAATGGGGGGATAATGTCATACTATGTGGCTTGCGACCCTAACAATCGTTTTGCTGCAGTAGGTTCCGTTACCGGAACAATGGACACTTCTTTTTTTGCAGGCTGTAATCCATCGCGACCAACTCCTGTTATTGAAATTCACGGAGATGCCGATGGAACGGTACCTTTTGGTGGAGGTGCTTCTTTTGTTGCAATAGATACAGTAATGAAATACTGGTCGAATGTAAATGGAACAAACAATACTCCTGTGGTAAGCAATTATCCCGATATAGTTTTAAATGATTTTTGTACCGCAACAGAGTATGCCTATTTAAATGGAATAAACAACAGTGAAGCCGTATTGGTAAAAATTAACGGTGGTGCACATACCTGGCCCGGTGCTTCCATTATTTTTGCAGTAACCAATCAGGATTTTAGTGCCAGTGTACGCATCTGGAATTTTTTCAGGAGATATAAAAGGAACTTGTTAACTGGTATAAGTGAGTCTTTGCCGGTTGCAAATGAATTAAAAATTTACCCCAATCCAAGTCAAACATTTATTGCCATACAATCTTCTCTTGAGCAAAAGGGAGACATAATACTATTTGATATGTATGGAAATAGTGTGAAAATTATATCCAATGTTGATGCCCAAAAGCCAATATATATCGGAAATTTGGCTTCCGGTGTTTATACTGTTGTAGCGGGTAGCATTATCACTAAATTTATTAAATACTAAGCAAAGAATAATACATTACAATCAATATCTTTGCAGCACAATTTTTAAAAATGGAAAATAAGAGAGTACGATTACGTTATGCACCTAGTCCAACAGGACCTCAACACATAGGTGGAATACGTACAGCATTGTTCAGTTATTTGTTTGCAAAAAAGCACGGTGGCGATTTTATATTGCGCATTGAAGATACCGACCAAACACGTTTTGTGAAAGGTGCGGAGGAATATATTATTGAATCGCTTAACTGGTGCGGCATTAAAATAGATGAAGGGGTAAGTGTAGGTGGTCCACACGCACCCTATCGTCAATCGGAAAGAAAAGCCTTGGGTATTTACCAAAAGTATGCCGAGCAATTGGTGAAAGACGATTTTGCTTATTATGCGTTTGATACAGGAGAAGAATTGGATGAAATGCGTAAACGCTTGGAGGCAGCAAAAGTAGTGGCTCCTCAGTACAACTCTGTTTCGCGCCAAAATATGAAGAATTCGTTGACGCTTTCAGAAGACGAGGTTAAAAAATTGTTATCCGAAAATGTGCCTTATGTAATTCGGTTGAAAGTTCCGCGCAACGAAGAAATACGTTTTCATGATATTATTCGTGGTTGGGTTGTCGTAAATTCATCGCAAGTGGACGATAAGGTATTGCTTAAAAGCGATGGTATGCCTACCTATCATTTGGCACACATTGTGGACGATATTTT
>CAIMGI010000077.1 GCA_903840505.1 uncultured Bacteroidota bacterium | reverse complement strand
TAACCAATCTGTAAGTTTTTTGGTTGTTAAATTATCAGCAATGGCTTTAACAGCCTTTCGCACATTACTTTCAACAAACCAACCGTTATGTGATTTTTGAATGGAAATTAGCTCTTCAAAAGATGCAGCATATTTTTCGTTTAAATCCTGTACACTTTCATCGGCTTTAAATTCCGAATCAAATTGTTTTAAAAAAGACCCCAACCGAACAAAAGCCTGAATACGCTGTTTTATATTCATATATAGAAATAGCAAAAAAATATTTTATAACTTTGCAAAGCTAAAATTAAACGATTAAACAAAGAGTAAAATGGCAATTAAAATAACCGAAGAGTGTATAAATTGTGGAGCTTGTGAGCCTGAATGTCCTAATAATGCAATTTATGAAGGTGGCAACGAATGGCGTTTTTCCGATGGAACTTCCTTAAAAGGTTTGTTCACCGCTAAAAGTGGTTTATCGGCAGATGCTGATGCACCGCAAACACCCAATCAAATGGATTTATATTATATAGTAACCGATAAATGTACTGAATGCGTTGGTTTTCACGATGAGCCGCAATGTGCTGCCGTTTGTCCGGTTGACTGTTGTGTAGACGATATGGATAACCGTGAAAGCAAAGAAGATTTATTGGCTAAAAAAGATTCGCTACACATAAAATCGTAAAACCCAATTGAAATAAATAAAGCCATTCCACGTTTACCTATGGAATGGCTTTTTTGTACAAAATAAATGTTAAAAAAAACAATCCTTTTCCTTTTGCTTGTTGCAACCTACCTGCCTTCCTTTTCAAAGGAAAACAAGAGTGATTTAGATAACCTAATAGATACCATAAATGTATTGAGCAAAAAAATATTGTACGGAAAAAGCGATACAGAAAAATTACTTGCCAATACAAAACTGATACTGTTACTGAAAGAAGAACTTAACAAGCCCAATTCCTTTACTACTTCTTTTGATTCTTTACACAGCATATTTCAATTTACTGCAAAAGATAAATCCTTTCGCATATTCAATTGGAATGTTCCTTTAGCGAATGGAACCCGTATGTACGAAGCCTTGGTACAAACAAAAGTAAAAGCAAGAACAAAAAATAAAAAAGAAGCATATCAGCTATTTCAACTTGTAAATAAATCGGCAGATATTATTAAACCTGAAAACACAGTTTGTGAATACAACAACTGGATTGGTGCTCAGTACTATAAAGTAATTGTAACCAATTACAAAAAGAAAACCTATTATACCTTATTGGGAATGGATTGGAATGATAAGCTATCGCACAAAAAAATAATTGATGTCTTTTTTATTGACGGCAAAGGGAAACCAAAGTTTGGAAGTAATTTATTTAAAGCACCGCGAACCTTTCGTCAGCGTTATATATTTGAATATACCGCACGTGCTTCGATGACATTAAACTATGATGAAAATGAGAAAAACATTGTATTCGATCACCTCTCTCCTCCTACCGAAAATCTAATTGGCAATTATCAATTTTATGGACCGGATGGAAGTTTTGATTTCCTTAAATTTGAAAAAGGGAAATGGGTTTATATCGATGATTTGGATGCACGCAACAGAAAATCCAAAAAAGATAAGCTATACAACGCACCCACAGAAGAACCTAAACCTCAAAGGTAGTTTTAACTGTTACCAAGCATAAAGCGGTAGATCACTCATCAAAGCATTTACCTTTTTCTTCACGTTCTCAATCACAACTGCATTTTCTTTGCTTACGATTACTTCATCAATCAATTCAACAATTGCAGCTATCTGATTTTCTTTTATGCCACGCGTAGTTATTGCAGATGTTCCAACGCGAATGCCTGAAGTTACAAACGGTGACTTATCATCGAAAGGAACCATATTTTTATTTACAGTAATATCTGCCTTCACAAGCACATTCTCTGCTTCTTTACCTGTAATGTTTTTTGAACGCAAATCAATTAACATACAATGATTGTCGGTACCACCTGAAATAACAGCATATCCCTTGTCAACAAATGCTTGTGCCATTACTTTTGCATTTTTCATTACTTGTAATCCATACGCTTTAAAATCATCTGATAATGCTTCGCCAAAGGCCACAGCTTTTGCTGCAATAACGTGTTCAAGCGGCCCACCTTGTGTTCCCGGAAATACAGCACCGTCCAGGATACTCGACATAGGTCGCAATTCTCCTTTAGGATTCGTTAAGCCAAATGGATTAGGAAAATCTTTGCCCATCATAATAAGTCCTCCTCTTGGTCCGCGTAATGTCTTGTGTGTTGTAGTAGTTACAATATGACAATGTGGTAAGGGATCGTTTAATAAGCCTTTTGCTATCAATCCTGCAGGATGTGAAATATCCGCCATTAATAAAGCCCCAACACTATCAGCAACAGCCCTTAAACGTACATAATCCCAATCGCGAGAATAAGAAGAGGCTCCACAAATAATCAATTTCGGTTTTTCTTTTTTTGCAGTTGCCTCAAGCGTATCGTAATTTATTTTCCCTGTTTCTTTGTCAACTCCGTAAAATGTAGGGCGGTATAATTTTCCCGAAAAATTAACTGGCGAACCGTGTGTGAGATGCCCTCCGTGTGAAAGGTCGAAACCCAATATGGTATCACCGGGTTTTAATACACCCAACATTACTGCGGCATTTGCCTGTGCTCCGGAGTGCGGTTGAACATTCGCCCAAGCAGCGCCAAACAATTTTTTTACTCTATCAATTGCCAACTGTTCCACTTTATCCACTACTTCACAACCGCCATAATAGCGCTTAGAAGGCAAACCTTCGGCATATTTATTTGTTAAACAAGAACCCATTGCTTCCATCACTTGATCGCTCACAAAATTTTCTGAAGCAATTAATTCTATTCCCGTTGTTTGACGGTGTAACTCTTCTTTTATTAATTCAAATATAACAGAATCTCTTTCCATAGCTTATTAAGGTTTTTACAAATGTAAAAAATTATTGTGAGTTATTTTTTTCTGCAATTTTAAAGGCGGGTACAAGCACCATTAACACAAAAGGCGATTGTAAAAAACCCATAAAAACGCGCGATAGTTTATAGCCGGTATTAAAATCATCAAACAACATTCCGTAGGAATAGAAAATACCAGATAGGACAACCAATGAAATATAAGCATAAACAGTCCATTTTATATATTTTGAATCAGTAAACAATTTTTTAATGACAACGATGGATACCAACAAAAATGCAGCTGAAAAAAGCAATGTGACGAAAAACTTTCCATAATACAATTGTTCATATGTAAAGGAATTTAAAAAAGATAGTTGGCTGGGTAATTTGTAATCGGTTTCAATATTAGGATAGTACTTTACACCCGATAAAAAATTAATATTGATAAAAATATAATCGCGAAAGTATCCTAAAAGCAACAATACAACTGCTGCAGGTAATAATACTCGAATCATACTTTTATTATTTACCACTTTCTTTTGATATTGAAAGTTTATTCGCCCAAAGCATCCAAAGCATAAACACGTATGAATACACTAGGAAAGTGAATGTATAGGTATGATTAAAAGCCAAGTAATC
>CAIMGI010000076.1 GCA_903840505.1 uncultured Bacteroidota bacterium | reverse complement strand
TTTGTTTGTTCCCTGTATCTTAACACTCCTAAAAAAGCAAATACAAGGGCTTCTTTGAAATCAATAATTTTTTCATCGGGTAAGATTAGCCTGTGATTTGTATGTTGCTTTATTCGTTCTATCAAAAAGGCATTGTGTGCACCACCACCTGTTATAAAAATGGTTTTGTTTTGTAGGTGCCTTGTACTATTTTTTAGTTGGATGGCAATGTGTTCATAAAATGTACGCATTGTGTCTTGAAGAGAAATGGATTGATCCTGAAGCAATGGGCGAATATGTTCTTCTACCCATTCCTTGCCCAAAGATTTTGGAAAAGATAAAGTATAATACTTTAAACCATTGAGCTTATTGAGTAATCCCTCATTTATGTTGCCTGTTTTAGCTATATCGCCATTAAAATCAAATTCCTTACCTATTTTTTGGCACAGTTCGTTTATCACTATGTTCACAGGACAAATGTCAAAAGACACTCTGTTACCGCTATTATCAAAAGAAATGTTTGCAAAACCACCCAAATTGAGACAAAAATCATATTCTCCAAACAACAATTTGTCGCCTATGGGAACCAAAGGAGCACCTTGTCCTCCTAATGCTATATCGGTGCTTCTAAAATCACATATTGTGGTAATGCCTGTTTGTGCAGCAATTTCGGCACCACTTCCAATTTGAAGCGTTAATTTATTTTGGGGTTGGTGAAAAACAGTATGTCCGTGTGAAGCAATAAAATCAGGCTTAACATTGTTCTCCCCACAAAACAAATTTACTTGTTTACCAGAAAATTCACCAAACTCGTTACTTAATTTGACTAAATCAAGCCCATTCAGTTCTGATGCATTTCCTAAAAGTGCTTTCATCTCCAAGGTATACTTTAAGGTAGAAGCGTCCGCAATACTGTATTTCCAAACACCATTTTCTTCCGAAAAGTGACAATAAGCAATGTCCAACCCATCCAAGGAAGTTCCCGACATTAGTCCAATAACCTTATAATTGCCCATAAACCTTTCCGCCTAAATTTTGTTTTATACAAGAATAGCAAATTCAATTTAAAAAATTAAATTTGTCTTCCATTCATTAATAACAATTTAATAAACAAATACTATGCAGTTTGAGTTAAGTGAAGAGCATTTGATGATACAAAAAGCAGCTCGAGATTTTGCTAAAGAACATTTATTACCCGGAGTAATTGAACGCGATGAGCATCAAACATTTCCTGCTGAACAGATAAAAATGATGGGAGAGTTGGGTTTCCTGGGGATGATGGTTGATCCTAAATACGGAGGGGGAGGAATGGATTCCGTTTCTTATGTTTTAGCGATGGAAGAAATTTCAAAAGTAGATGCTTCTTGCTCTGTTGTGATGTCGGTAAACAACTCATTGGTTTGTTGGGGAATTGAACATTTTGGTTCGGAAGAACAAAAAGAAAAATACCTAAAACGATTGGCAACAGGAGAAATTATTGGTGCATTTTGTCTTTCAGAGCCGGAAGCAGGTTCAGATGCTACATCACAAAGAACTACTGCCATTGACAAAGGAGACCATTATTTATTGAACGGTACAAAAAACTGGATAACCAACGGAAGTTCGGCTTCCATTTATTTAGTCATAGCTCAAACAGACATTGAAAAAGGACACAAAGGAATTAATTGCCTTATTGTTGAACGTGGAATGGAAGGATTTGTAGTAGGTGCAAAGGAAAACAAAATGGGAATTAGAGGTTCGGATACACACTCTCTATTATTTACGGATGTAAAAGTTCCCAAAGCAAACAGAATAGGTGAAGATGGTTTTGGATTTAAATTCGCAATGAAAACATTGTCGGGCGGACGTATTGGTATTGCCTCACAAGCATTGGGAATTGCAAGCGGAGCATACGAACTTGCACTTGCCTATTCGAAAGAAAGAAAAGCATTCGGAAAAACCATTTCTCAACACCAAGCCATTCAGTTTAAACTAGCCGATATGGCTACAGAAATTGAAGCGGCTCGCTTACTTTGTTTGAGAGCAGCTTGGTTAAAAGACCAACATTTAAATTACGATACTGAAGGTGCAATGGCAAAAGTTTTTGCTTCCAGGGTAGCAATGTGGGTCACCGTTGAGGCTGTACAAGTGCACGGTGGATACGGCTTTGTAAAAGAATACCACGTTGAACGTTTGATGCGAGATGCGAAAATTACACAGATTTATGAAGGCACAACTGAGGTACAAAAAATAGTTATTTCTAGGGGATTATTGATGTAATACAACCCTTACCTTAATTTAAAAGCCATTCTAAAAAGAATGGCTTTTTTTATATTTTTAAAAATCCTATCTTTACTACTATGAAAAAAACAAAATTACTTCTTCAAATAATCACAAGCATTGCGCTTATTACATCGGCAATTGCTCAAACAACGTTTAGCAAACACAGCGTTAACAGTGTAAAATCTGCGACCATAAATTTGAGCGATATCAAAGAAGAGTGGAACCCTGTGTTGCAAAACATTGAAATGCCACATCCTGGAATAAACGACACCTACTATAAAATACACCACATTAAAGACAGTTTGCAAAATTTTTATTCCAAAAAGGAAAATCAAACACAAGCTAATTATAACAAAGCTCAAGCAATCACAGCGCCTTATGTAGGACTAAATTTCCTTGGTAACCCATACAACAATTCAACCCCTTGCGATAACGATGTGGCGATTTCAAATGGTGGAAAATTAATATCGGTAATTAACTCATCAGTTTGGATGAAGGATGTTGTTGCTGATACATTGATAAACTATATGTCGCTGAATTCATTCTTTCTTCCTTTGGGAAACTTGCAAGGTAAGTTTGATCCAAAAGTATTGTACGACCCAAACAGCGATAAATTTATTTTGGTATGCTTGGCAGGATTTACAGATAGTACCTCAAGCATTTTGGTAGGCTTTTCACAAACAAATAATCCTGGAGGCACCTGGAATGTATATGAATTACCGGGTAATCCATTAAACAATACACTTTGGACCGACTACCCAATGATTTCTGTTTCAAATAATGAACTTTTTATTACAGTAAATTTATTGTACAACAATATGCCATGGCAAACAGGATTCAATGAAACCGTAATTTGGCAAGTAAATAAAAACAGCGGTTACAATGGATACCAAACGCTTGTTGGAGGATTCTACAACAACATTCAATTTGGCGGAAGAAACATACGAAACTTATGCCCGGTAAAAGGTGGAAGTACTCCTTATGGTCCGAATCAGTATTTTGTATCGAACCGAAATTTAGATCCTCAAAACGATACCATTTTTTTGGTGAACCTCACCGACACTTTTAACTCGCCCAATGCAATGATTGTTGCCAATGCTTATAAATCAAGCTTGACGTACACGCTTCCTCCCACAGCAAGACAATCGAATAATTACAAATTTGAAACCAATGACCAACGAATATTGGGCGCATTTTTTGAAAACAATAAAATACAGTTTGTACAAAATTCTTTGAATACAGGAACAGGTTTTGCCGCTATCTACCACGGCATTATCAGTAATGTTGCAGGAGCACCTACTGTTAGCGCTTCTATACTTTCCGACCCTTTGCTCGATTTAGGTTATGCCAACATTTCATACGCAGGAAATGCTGCAAACGATAACACATCCATCATTACTTTCGACCACTCGTCACCGACTGTTTTTGCAGGCACATCGGCTGCCATATCAGATGGTACAGGAATGTTCTCACCGATATCAACCATTGCAAACGGACTCAATTATGTAATTGTTATAAATGGATTCAATCAACGTTGGGGTGATTATTCGGGCTCACAACGTAAATACGACCAACCGGGTGTTGTTTGGATGAGCGGGGAATACGGTACCAATGTAAAAAAGAATGCTGCTTGGGTTGCGCAAGTTTCTGTACAAGAACTTGTTTCAAACAAAACCATTACGAGCAAGGAAGCAGAAGTAAACTTTTACCCTAACCCAACAACCGATATTATAAATGTAAATTTCACAATTGCAGAACAAGATGCACTTAAATTTGAAGTGTACGATATGCAAGGAAAATTAATAAACACTTTGCTCCATACCCATGTAAAAAAAGGAGAAAACATGTTTAGATTTTCTACTCAACCTCTTAGCAGTGGGAACTATTTGCTAAAAATTTCATCGCCAAATACTGTTGTAGTAAACAAGAAATTTATAAAGGAATAAAAAGCCGTATTTCATTCCCCTTTTTTGGCAAATTTACCGGGCTAAAATTTATTTTATCCCTTTAGTAAAAGCTGTTCATATACTTAATAACTTTGTATAGAACACCATAACCATTTAATCCTGCATTTATGTCAAAGCGTTTGCTCGTCACCCTATCTATTTTGGTAATAGCTTGTTTGTTTTTACCAAACTTATGCAACAAAGAAAATCACGAAAGAACATCACTCAAAATAGACCCTGCATTTGCACAATATATTTCTGCATTCACTTCAGGAAGCATCTCTTCAGGCTCTAGCATAAAAATACGTTTTGCCAACGAAGTAAAATCCATTCCCGAATTTAATACAGCACTCGACAATAATTTTTTCGACTTTACTCCTTCCATAAAAGGTAAAGCTTATTGGATAGATAATAAAACAATTGAGTTTCGCCCTGACGAAAAACTTCCTTCCGATCAATTTTATGATGCAAACTTCGCTTTGTCTGAGATAATGCCGGTACCCGATAATTTAAAAGAATTTAAATTCCAGTTTAAATCAAGGAAGCAAGGATTTGATGTTGCCATTGATAATGTGAAGAGTTACGATAAAAGTAATTATGGTTTTGAAAAAATAATAGGCACATTCTTTACTGCCGATGCTGCCGATAACGAGCAAGTAGAGAAAGCACTTACTGCCACACAAAATGATAATTTATTTGTGATAAAATGGACCCATGATGGCGACAAAAAAACACACACTTTTACCATTGATAGCGTTAAGCGTGGCACCACTGCAAGTGAAGTTGTACTGAGATGGAACGGTGAAGGATTAGGCGTAAAAGAAGAAGCGGAGAAAATAATTGAAATCCCCGCAATCGGTGATTTTAAAATAGTAAATGTTACCGTGAGTGAGGAAAACGACCAAGCAGTTATTATTCAGTTCTCTGATTTTTTACAAGACAAACAAAACTTGGAAGGGCTTGTAACCATTGGCAATCTGCCTGACTTAAAATTTACCATAGAAGATAATTTATTGTATGTATATCCCAACATACGACAAACAGGAAACTATACAGTTTCTATTCAGCCTTCCGTAAAGAATAGTTTGGAAAAAGAATTGGGCAAAGTATTTACTGCTCCCATTAATTTCGAAGCCATAAAACCCGCTGTGAAGCTAGTTGGAAAAGGAGTAATTATGCCTAATTCCAATGGTTTGGTATTCCCTTTCGAAGCTGTAAACTTAAAAGCGGTGGATGTAAAAATCATAAAAATTTACGAAACAAATGTGCTTCAATTTTTACAAGTAAATCAATTGGATGGTAGTCGCGAATTAAAAAGAGTGGGGAAAGTGGTAATGGAAAAAGTAGTACCGCTTGCCATCGCAAAAAAAACAGATTACGGCAGATGGAACCGTTTCTATTTAGATATGGCTGAACTGATAAATGCAGAGCCGGGTGCCATTTACAACGTTATCATCAGCTTCAAACAAAAATATTCCACCTACAATTGTGGCGACTCCATCACATCCGATTACGATGTTGAAATGCAAGAACTAACAACGATTGAAGATGATAATTCGTGGAACTATTATAGCGATTATTATTACGATGATTACTACTATGACGATTACGATTATCGTGAACGTGAGAACCCTTGTACGTCTTCCTATTACAACAGTACACGCTCGATTAACCGCAATATTCTTGCTTCCAATCTCGGTCTAATTGTTAAAGCGGGAAACAGCGGAAGCATGAATTTTGTTGTAACAGATTTAGTTACTACAAAACCGGTAAAGGGTGCAACCATTGAATTATACGACTTTCAACAACAATTACAAACTACACTCATCACCGATGCCGATGGAATGGTCCCTTTTGAAAGTAAACACAAACCATTTGCACTGGTTGCTAAACAAGGAAAGCAAAGAGGTTATTTGAAATTGGATGATGGTTCGGCATTGTCACTTAGTAATTTTGATATATCGGGCGAATCTATTCAGAAAGGTCTTAAAGGATTTATTTACGGGGAGCGTGGTGTATGGCGACCAGGTGATTCGCTCTTCCTCAACTTTATTTTAGAAGACAAAGACAAATTACTTCCTGAATCACATCCTGTTTCGTTTGAATTAATAAACCCGCAAGGACAAGTATACAAGCGCACTGTACTAACATCCTCCATAAATGGTTTTTATAATTTCAGTACCAACACTGAGCAAGATGCACCTACAGGTAACTGGATGGCAAGAATAAAAGTGGGCGGTGCCAGCTTTACTAAAACAATAAAAATTGAAACCATAATGCCTAACCGATTAAAACTTGCACTCGATTTTGGTGTAAAAAAATTGTCGGTAAAGAACAAAGATATTAGTGGAAACTTTGATGTAAAATGGCTACACGGAGCCATTGCAAGGAATTTAAAAGCCGATGTAAATGTTACCTTGAACACCGCACCTACTGCTTTTGAAAAATACAAGGACTATATTTTTGATGACCCCGCAAAACGTTTTAATTCCGAAGCACAAAATTTATTCGATGGCAACCTCGATGAAAACGGACACGCATCGGTTAGTCCGAATATTGCCGATACCAAAGAAGCTCCGGGAATGTTACGTGCCAGTTTTGTTGCCCGTGTTTTTGAACAAGGCGGAGGCTTTAGTATTGATAGGTTTACCCTTCCCTACTCTCCATACGAATCCTATGTGGGAATAAGAACTCCACAGAGTGAAAAAAATGGTGGTATGCTATATACCGACACCAACAATATTGTAAAAGTGGTAACGCTTGACGACAATGGAAATCCTGTTTCGCGCGAAAAATTAAAAGTAGAAATATATAAAATTCAATGGCGTTGGTGGTGGCAACGCTCCGATGACGACCTATCGGAATATGTTGGAAACAGCTATCAGGAACCCATTCAAACAACAGAACTTTCAACGGTAAATGGTAAAGGTCAATTTTCTTTCCGCATCAATTATCCTGAATGGGGTCGCTACCTTGTGCGTGTTACAGATGAAGTAAGTGGACACTCAACAG
>CAIMGI010000075.1 GCA_903840505.1 uncultured Bacteroidota bacterium | reverse complement strand
TTACAAGTAATGACGTTTCGAAATTAACGGATGGCAAAATTCAATATTCTTGTTTGCCAAATGACAAAGGTGGTATTGTTGATGATTTATTAGTGTATCGTTACAACCAAAATGAATATTATTTAGTAGTAAATGCCGGCAATATTGACAAAGATTGGAATTGGATAAAGCAACACAATACTGATGGGGTGGAGATTATAAATATGTCGGACGAGATTAGTTTACTTGCTGTACAGGGCCCTAAGGCAATTTCAACAATACAAAAACTTACTGCTGTGAATTTAAGTTCATTGGAATATTATTCTTACACCGTAGGAACACTAGCAGGAATTGATAATGTTATAATTTCAAATACTGGTTATACAGGTGCAGGTGGTTTTGAATTGTATGTAATGAATAATGATGCTGAAAAATTATGGGATGCTGTTTTCGAAGCAGGTGCTGAATTTGGTATAAAACCGATTGGTTTAGGTGCAAGAGATACATTGCGATTAGAAATGGGTTTTTGTTTGTACGGTAATGATATTGATGATACTACATCTCCTATTGAGGCTGGTTTGGGTTGGATAACTAAATTCACTAAGGATTTTGTTAATTCAAAAGCATTGTTGGAGCAAAAGGAAAAAGGTGTTACGAAAAAATTGGTTGGTTTTGAAATGATAGACAGGGGAATTCCTCGTCACGATTATGAAATTATGGATGCTTCCGGAAATATAATTGGTAAGGTTACTTCTGGTACACAATCACCATCTTTGCAGAAGGCTATTGGTTTAGGATATGTATCCACTGCATTTGCAAAAGCAGATACTGAGATTTACATCAAGATTCGTGATAAGGCGATTAAGGCCAAAGTATGCAAGATTCCTTTTCTAAAAAAACCTTAATTAAGACGATAGGGGACTATTAGTTGAAAATTTGGAATGATTACTTCGAATGTTTGTTTATCAACCATTCGTTGCATCAGATAGGTACCTTGCATACTCCCAATTTCAGTTATTAAATTGCATCCCGAAGAATATTGGTATGTTTCCCCCGGTTGTATTTCCGGTTGTTCTCCTACAACTCCCTCTCCCTCCACTTCACTGTGAAATCCTGCTGAATCATAAATATACCAGTGTCGTCTAAGTAGTTTAACACTGTAGTCGCTAATGTTTTCAATGGTAATAAGGTAAGAGAAAAAATAGTGTTTTGATTCGGGGCGTGAATAGTCCTCGCGATATTGGTGCTGAACAGAAATTTTTATTCCTTTAGTTACTTCTACTACCATTGCCCTTAAAAATTACAACAAGTATAGCATCTTTTAATTTAAAACAAAAATTATCGATTAGTTAAAATAGAATTTGCTCTTTTACAAGCAATGAGTTGATCGTAAAAAACACCTATGGTACGGTGGTAAACCAAAATCAAATAATCATTTTCCGTTTCGCTGTGGTTGCCTTCTATTATTGTTTCATCAGCTACTTTTTCACCGTCTTTTAAAAATACATATTCGTAATTATATATTCCTTGTTTTAAATTAGCTATTAATGTATAACATCTAATTTTTTCATCGTAAATCATTTTAAATTTTTGTTGATACTGCCAATCGCTAAATCCCCCAAAAACATACATATTGCCATTTGTTGAAGGAATGTCGTAGGGTAGAAAAAAATGAACATTTACATAATCGGCATCCGTATCAGCATTTCTTGCAAATTCACCTTGAATGGAGTACCTGCCATTTATATCACTGCGTGTAATGTATCTTTTATAGGAACGACTTTCATCGTTGAGCAAATACACGTGTGCTTGTTTTAGTGAATCGTATTCGAAATAATTAATATTTTCTGTTTTTAGTTTGAGTGATTTACAATTAAAATACCTGAACTCATTTCCTGCATTGAATACATTGTCTTCGTCAAAATCATATACAAGTTGATCTTGTTTCGTAAACAAAGGTTTTAGTTTGGTTATATAATTATCGAACCTGTCATTTTGCATCAATACAACTTTAATATCATCGTAAGGGTTTGCTATAGTGTAGCCTTGGTAATTTATATTAAAATCAATTTCTTGTTTGTAGTTTCTGTCGCTGATAATGGTTGCTTGATGCACTCTTGCATCAACTGTTACTTTTGATTCATATACCATAAAGCGTCTGCTAATAATTACATCATCACTATTACCATTTACAAAAACCTTTAATACATAATTACCTGATTTTGTAATTTTCATTACATCAGTCGGGAAAATGAGTTGGTAATGAATATAACTTGGTATTGTATTAAAAGAGTTTTTGTAATCTGATATGAGTTCATCTTGGTATCCATCAATGTAATCGGTTGGCGAAATATTGCTTGGGTTCCAGTCCATATCACAATGAATAATGCTATAACTGTATTGTTTTATGTTTACATCAAAATCATCAAATCCTAATTTTAATTTTTCATCAGAATTTAATTGAATAATGGGTGAAGTAAGCTCCCAACTACTCATTGCAAGCTGAACAGTTCTAATGTTGGGTTTGTATACTGCATTTTCATATCTAAAAAAATCCTTTTTATAATAATCGTAAGCACTGTCATTTTGTGCCAATGCTTGACTATAGGAAAGTAATATGCCAAATAAAAAGAGTGTTATATTTTTAAGTAAATGCATCCTATAGTTGCTTTAATTTTCCTTTACCTGTAATTACGGGGTCACGAACAATAGGTGTTCCCTTGTAATAAATATCACCTAAATAACTAAGGGTAACATCTAATAAATCAGTAGTCCAAACATAACAATCACCTGTTGAATTTGAAATTACTGAAGTGTATTTGCTTTCTAAATCCTCCAAATGAATATAACCGTTTCCTGCATTATAAATATAGCTTTCATTTGTTTTTCCTATAAGTGTAATATCGGATGGACCTGTACCAAGAGCGACTATTAATGTTTTTACGTCCAATGCCAATTCAATTTTTCCTGCACCATTTTCTGTATAGAATGTAAACAGGGAATCTTTCAAAGTGTTTGTGGCAGATATATCACCGGCACCCGTATAAAATATTTTAATTATATTTTTATAGGTAAGATAGGCGGTAATTGTTTCTTTTAAGCTTCTTGAAAAATTACACTTGTTGGTGTTTTTAATAGTCAATTTACCATCTTTTATAGAACTTTCAATACCATCGAGTAATTTTCCCCCTGCCTCAATTCTAATAGTATTTTCCTGTCCTTGTGTTAATACCAAGTTGATTTTGTCTTCCAAAATTATTTCTGAAAAATCACCGAGTTGTCTTTCTGAAATCGTAGGACTTCCGGTTCTTTTAAAACAGTCGCAGCGATGACCTTTTTCGCAAGATATTAGCACGAAAGAGATGAATAGAAAGAGAATATATTTAATTTTCAATTTCAACAGATTTATTTTACTAAAGTAATATCTCCTTTTAATGTAGTTTTTTCACCATTACTAAAAGTAACTTTCGCATAGTAAACAAAAACAGCACCATTTAGTTCTTTGCCTTTAAAGGTGCCATCCCAACCACTATGTTGATCTTTGGTTTCAAAAATCCGTTCACCCCATCTGTCGTAAATTGCAAAATACAATTCTTGAATACCATTCCCTCTTACATAAAGAATATCGTTTTGTGAATCACCGTTGGGTGAAAATACATCGGGAATAAAAAGTGTATTATTTGTTTTAACTGTTACCAGTAAACTATCCTTGGCGCTGCAACCACTGGCATTCACTACAGTAACGGTATACATTGTAGTTATTGCAGGGTTAGCGATTGGGTTAGGACAAGTTGCACAAGTCAATCCGGTAGCAGGTTGCCATTGATATGTGTTTCCTCCACTTGCTTTTAAAAATGCACTTTCACCTAAATTAATTGATGTGTCATTTCCTGCAAATACTGTAGGTAAAGGAATCACAGTTATTTTTACTGAATCGGCAGTGTTGCAACCATTTCCATTACTTGCCTGTACAATATAAGTTGTTGTGTTAGTTGGACTAATAGTATGCGATGAAGCATTGCTCAATCCATTGTTCCATATATAGCTATTGCCCCCTGAAATGGAGATGTTTGCACTCGTCCCCATACAAATTGAAGTATCGTTACTCAATGTTACAAGTAAGTTTCCTGAGACTGTAATTGTAACAGATTTGGAAGTTGAACAACCCTTATTATCAGTAATTACTACAGTATAAGTTGTTGTAGAAGTAGGTTTCGCGATAACATTAGCAGTGTTTGTATTATTTAATCCTGCTGCGGGGGACCAGCTATAATTATAGCCACCGGTAACTGACAATGTTATACTATCTCCCGGACAAATTTGAGAATTTGCTGTTATGCTTGCATTGTATACATTGCTTAGCAATGCACTAACTGCTTGGCGATACCACCCCGGGCAGGTTCCTGCATATAAAGTGGAATCACCCATTAGGTTTGTTAATGAGAATGAACCACCTGTTTGAATTGGATTACCTCCTGCAGAATCAGCAAACCATTCTAAGACAGTACCATTTGGGAAATTACCAATAAGGGACGCACTTAAGTTGGCATTTCCTCCAATGCACACAGTATCATTAAATGTTATAATTGAAAAGTTTGTGATGTTGGCATTGTCTGAACCATTACCACCCATTGTAGCACCATCAGGTGGAAATTCGGTTAAGCTTGGTGAATTTGTTGTGCCGTTGTTTCCTCCAATTGCTGTTCTTGCTATTGCACCATTTGAAATAGAAACATAGCCACCACCACCACCGCCACCGGGACCTTGTGCCTGAGTAATGGGAGTGAAATTTAGAATTCCTTTTGTTATATTTTGTGAACCACCATTACCACCATTTGCTTGACAACTTATTCCGCTAATATTTCCAGTTGAATTCAATACAATTGTACCTCCCGCACCTGCACCACCTGAGCCATCTTGACCCGCAATTCCAAGTGGAGTAGGAACTCCATCGGCATTTTGTCCGTTATTACCATTGGCAAGTATTTGCCCACTCCCGTTTATATTTCCATAGCTTAATACGTAAATTAATCCTGCGGCATCTCCACCCTTTCCGGTATAGCCATCATTGCCATCACCCGCACCGCCACCACCGGCTAAAAATAATTTTCCACTTGAATAATCCAATGGTCTACCGCCTAAACCACCCATCATTAAACGGTTATCGCCACTCCAAGCAACATTACCCGGACCAACCGCCAATGCATTTTGATCGCTTGTGGAAGCAGAATAGCCTCCTTTTCCACCTCCGGCTGAAGTGAGTGCAGCATTACCGGGGAATTCTAAGTTCCAGGCTTGTGTCCAATTTACATTTGAATTATCAGGATTGCCGTGTCCGTTCCAGTTGTTTATATTTCCTGCATTTCCACCGCCACCGCCACCTGCATTATGGGCATTTCCACCGCCACCTGCATTTGCTGCAGCACCCCTACAAAATCCGCCTCCATATTGATTGTAGTTTGTTTGGTAACCTGCTATCCCTTCTCCTTTTTCAGCACCTTCTAAATTGGTATTTGAGCCAATGGCCCTGCCTCCAAATGTTGAATTGTTATCTACTTGCCCTCCTCTAAAACCTTTTCCGGATGAAGTTATTGAACCATTTATGGTAGTTGTGCCTAATACTTCGATGGCAACGATTCCTCCAATAGACCCATTATAAGCATCGCAAGTAATGCTTGCGCCATTGTTTATTGTTAAGGTTTGGTAACGGGGAATTCTCACTACTACAACATTTCCTGCTGATGTATAGTTAAATTGCAAACCGCAATCCAAATCAATTGTTGTGGCATTTGGTACTGCTTTTACTTGTTGAAATTCATAGTTGCCACAGTTATTATAGTTAATTACACTGCCCCAAGTACTATCGTTGGGTGCGGCATAAATACCATTTGGTGTTCCGTTAATAGTAGCGCCTTTTAATTGTATTATTAAAATCAAATCTCCGGCAGTTAATGCAGATGCAAATCGGTTATTCGAGTTTATACTGCTGGATGCAACATTGATATAGTTTGAACCTACTATACCATCCGAATTTAATGTGGTATATTCATTTACAATTGTATTTGCAGCCGATATTACTTTTACTCCTTCTTTACCTCGTTGAGCAAAGGAGTAAAAAGATATAAGGGTAACTTGCAGTACAATTATTGTTTTGCGAAACATAAATTTATTTTCTGTAAAATTATTAATTTTTGTAGACAGAACACTGAAATAATTAGCTTTGTGTTTCAGTAATAAAAATGGCAAAAAAATCGTTTGATGAGGTTTTGGTGGAATTGAAAAGTAAAAATTTCAGTTCGATTTATTTTTTGGAAGGGGAGGAGTCGTATTTTATTGATTTTATTGGCGATTATATTACCGAAAATGCCTTGGATGAAGCCGATAAGGAATTCAATCAAACTATTTTGTATGGAAAAGAAACCGATATGGCAACTATATTGAATAACGCCAAACGTTTTCCTATGATGGCAGATAAGCAGCTTGTATTGGTGCGTGAAGCGCAAGAGGTTAAGGATATTGATAAAATTGTTAAAGTAAAGATAAATGGAAAGGAGCAGGAGTTAAGTTTATTGGAAGAGTATGCAAAAAATGCTTTACCATCTACCATTCTTGTTTTTTGCTATAAATACAAGTCTTTAGACAAAAGAAAATCTTTGAGTAAGTCATTGCTTAAAACAAGTACTTTTTTTACTTCTGAAAAAATTTACGACAATAAAATACCCGCTTGGATAGAATCCTATTGCAAGAAAAAAAAGATTGGTATTACTCCTAAAGCATCTGTATTGCTTACAGAGTATGTTGGAAATGATTTGTCGCGTATAGTAAATGAGTTGGATAAATTAGTGATAAACAAGAAGACCGGGGAAGATATAAACGATGAAGATATTCGAAACAATATTGGTATTAGTAAAGATTATAATGTATTCGAATTGCAAAATGCCATTGCACGAAAGGATGTTCTAAAAGCAAATCAAATAGTAAATCATTTTGCAGCAAATGAAAAGGAGAATCCTATGCCAATGGTAATGGGTATACTGTACAGTTATTTTAGTAAGCTCATTTTATATCACACTTCTCCTGATAAGTCGCAATCAAGTATAGCATCGCTTTTAAAAGTAAATCCCTTTTTTGTGAAGGATTATGAAATAGCTGCAAAAAACTATCCACCTGCAAAGCTTATTCGTATTGTATCCTACTTACGTGAGTATGATTTAAAATCAAAGGGTGTAGATGCAGGCGAAATTGAAAAGGGTGAACTTTACAAAGAACTTATTTTCAAAATGCTGCATTGAGTTTTTGAGCATTGATTATTTCAGCATTTTTTGCAAAAAAGTAACATCCAATAATTTCCCGAATTTTAATCCTGCTTTTTTCATTGTGCCCATTACCTCAAAGTTTTGTTGTTTATGCAAATAAATGCTGTGTTCATTGCCTTCAGTAATGCGGGCAATTATGGAAACGAGATTCGTTTCTGTTGCAAGAGCTAGTATCTGTGCTAGCAATTGTTGTCCAATACCTTTTCCTCGGTATTTTTTGTCAATGTAAAGTGCCATTTCAGCAGTAATATCGTATGCGCTTCTGTCCGACCATTTGTTTAATGCAGCAAATCCAACTACAATATCATTCATTTCAGCAATAATAACCGGATGGTCGTTATCACGCTCCATTAGCCAGTCGGTATTGTTTTCGATGGTACGGGCTTCCGTATGAAAGGTAGCAGTGGTATTTAAAATAGCATCGTTGTAAATGTCATTGATGTAGGGAAGGTCGTTTAATGTGGCCGAACGAATATGTAACATAGGTATTTATTTTAACTTTTCATTGTTTTTATGACGGTCAGCATCTCGGAATGTTTTCTTTTCCAAATTTTTAGCCAATGCTTCAGTAAGATTTATTCCCGTTTGGTTTGCTAGGCAGATTGTAACAAACAATACATCGGCAAGCTCATCAGCCAGGTTTTTATTTGCGTCAGTCTCTTTAAAGGATTGTTCACCATAAGTACGCGATATAATCCTTGCCACTTCACCTACTTCTTCAGTAAGTATAGCCATATTGGTAAGCTCATTGAAGTAACGAACACCATTCGTATTAATCCAATTGTCAACTGTTTTTTGTGCTTCAGCGATGGTCATATTATTTTATTATAAAATTCAAAAGAGCATTGTTATATGCAAAAAAACCCAAGGTTTCTGGAATGGTACCGTGCTCTGCACCCGATATTCGCAGTGCTACCCCATTTGTTCCCGAGTAGTTTTTAAATATTACCTCACCGTGTGTAACGATGCTTAAAAAACTATCGTCAATTCCGTGTATCCATAAAAAAGGTTTTTTTATTTTTTTTATTTCTTCGGCATTGTCAATTTTTAAATCGGTAAAGTAAGAAGCAGGTAAATTTAGTTTTGCCGCATCTTGTACCATTACTGCTGAAGAAGCAAAGGGTGCTTCGAGTATTATTTTTGAAGGTGTCATACTCTTTGGATTCGCAGTTAGTTCGCAGGTTGGTGCTGACCCTAAACTAAAACCGTACATTATCAATCTGTCATTGGAAAGTCCCTTTAATTTTAACCATTGTAATCCAGCGTCCACATCTGCATACATACCTTCTTCTGTTGGTTTTCCTTGTGATAAGCCATATCCTCTATAGTCAATCATTAATACTCCAAAGCGATTTTTCCAACCGGTATTTGCCATTAATTTTGCTCGTTGCCAATAGAAATCATTATGATCGCGGGTGCCGTGATTATATACAATTACAGTATCTGTTGATATTTTGCTGATGTCACCTATATAAACAGCGTAGATAATTGTGGGTTTGTTTTCTCCATCAGCTTGTGAGTTTAAGGTAAATTCTGTTATAAAATTAGAAGGTATTTCATAGCTGCTGTCTAGGGTAAAATCAACTTCGCCTTTATAGTCATCGTATAAATATTGTTTAATGTTATTATCGTTATTAAATAAAATTGCATCCAAGCGCAAGCAGGATGAAAAGATGCTAAGTGAAAGGATCAAAATTAATAAAAAGTACTTTTTTTTCATTTGTTAAAATATTCTTGAAATGCCCATATAAATTCCAATGACACCCTTTGAACCGAAAGGATTATAGTAGTCAGCTACCACAAAATTGTTTTTTAAATTGGGTGAAATATATTTTAGTTCGAGGTTGTAATTCCATTTTTGTTTTACAAATGTATGGCCAATTTGAGGAGCAAAGAAATAGTGATTTGTTTGTTTTTCTTTGTGCGCTTTTGTTTTGGTCAGGTCCAACCAGTTACTTATTCCGGCATATAAGTAGTTTTTATTTTTACTATAGTTCCAATAAAAATTCAGATCTAATTGTGGAAATAATCGTGCATCCGATTTAAATTGATGGCATATAAAATTAAGCGCAGGGGAAGCGCTAATACCTATTTTTAAGCTATCGTTTTTGTACAATTGCTGTACCAGGCCAATATCTGTTTGGAAATTGCTAAACAGTGCAGAAGTTGTATGAATACTACCAAATACAGTAGTTTTGTCTGTAATACCTTGACCATAAACGACACTTGTAAATGGAATAGGAATAACGGCATTCCCATATCGAATTAATTCACCACCCAATGATAAATTTAGTGCTTTCTCATTTTTTTGCAATGGTTTCACAAAACGCGAAGGAGCACACGAGTATATAAATAAAAGGAAGAATCCGATTTTTATTAATTTCATTATGCGAATTCTGATTTGAGAAGCATCGCTACTTTTTTATCTATGGCAAAGGTAAAATCATTTTCTGTGAGTGTCGGTATTGCTTGCCATCTAAAACTTTGCGCACCGTCAATTTTTTCAAAATCAAAAAGCGTCTTGCTTATTTTTATTTTCAATGGTTCAATGGTTTTTGCCAAATAATAAATACTTATAAGTTGCTGTTTTTCGTTGAAGGCCGATGTTATAAAAAAGTCTGTAGTGTAAAAATGGTTTATGACTTCTACTGCTTGGCCCAATTCTTCTATACATTCACGTTGTATACATTCTATAAGTCCTTCACCAAATTCTAATCCTCCGCCCGGAAATTTTGTGATGAGTCTATTCATTCGGAATTCATCTGTAATTAACACATTACCATTCTCTACAATAAGTGCATACACTCTTATGTTGTAGGAGTTGGTTGGATTCATCGGGAAAGCCTTAACTTAGTTTTTCTGTCAGTGCCCTTATTTCAGCTATCGGAGAACTTCTTTCATACAAAATATTATATACCGCTTTTGATATTGGCATATCCACTTTGTGCGTTTTGTTAATTTGGTCGATACATTTTGCTGCATAATAACCTTCAGCAATCATATTCATTTCCAATTGAGCTGATTTTACAGAGTATCCTTTTCCAATCATACTTCCAAAGGTACGATTACGGCTAAACTGAGAATATGCCGTAACAAGTAAATCGCCCAAGTATGCCGAACTTTTTATATCACGCTCAATAGGATGAACAGCATCAACAAAACGTTTTATTTCTTGTATTGCATTCGAGATAAGCACTGCTTGAAAATTATCACCGTATCCTATACCGTGACAAATTCCACTCGCAATAGCAAAAATGTTTTTGAGTACAGCAGAATATTCTGTGCCGTATATGTCGTCACTAACTGTTGTTTTTATATAGCGACAACTGAGTGCTTTGGCTACAATGGTTGCTGTTGTTGCATTTTGTGAGGCAATGGTTAGATATGATAATTTTTCCAATGCAACTTCTTCAGCGTGACAGGGTCCTGTAATTACACCTATGTTGGTAAAAGGAACATCGTAAATCGAATTAAAAAATTCTCCAACAATAAGATTATGTTCAGGAACAATTCCCTTGATGGCAGAAAAAATTGATTTCCCTACAAATTGTTCTTTTCTAATATCTTTTAATGCATTGGTTAAAAATGCGGCAGGAATTGCCACTATAATTATATCTGCTTGTTGAATAATAGAAGTAATGTCAGAGCTAATTACCAATCTGTCGGTTTTTAATTCGGCAGAACTAATATAATTTGGATTGTGGTGATAGCTTTTTATATACTCAACTGTAGCATTGTTTCGTACCCACCATCCAATATCTTCGCAATTATTGGATAACATTTTAATAATTGCTGTTGCCCAACTTCCCCCACCAAGTAACGCTATTTTTTGAGTTGTTTGCATAAATGATTAACCTACTAAGGAATTATTTTTTTCACCAACCATTTCTTTTAAGATTGTAAAAATTGATTGGGCGTCATACAAACATTCGGCATACAATTCTTTTTGTTCACCGTGTTCAATAAATTTATCGGGAATGCCCAATCGTTTTACTTGCGCTGAGTATCCGTTATCGCCCATAAATTCAAGTATGGCACTTCCCATTCCTCCAACAATACAACCATCTTCCAATGTTATTATTTTGCTGAACTTTCCGAATACTTCGTGCAATAATATTTCATCTAATGGCTTGGCAAAACGCATATCATAATGTGCCACACTGATTCCGATTTTTTCTGATTCTGCACACGCTTTTACTGCTTCATTACCAATATGACCAATCGATAATATTGCAATATCATCCCCGGTACACACCTTTCGTCCTTTTCCAACAGGGATAGCTTTTAGTGGTGTTTTCCATTGTGGCATTACACCATTTCCACGCGGATAGCGGATTGAAAAAGGCCCCATATTATCTTGTTGAGCAGTATACATCAAATCTCTTAATTCCTCTTCGTTCATTGGTGCCGAAACAACCATATTGGGAATACAGCGCATATAGGCAATGTCGAATGCTCCGTGGTGTGTTGGTCCATCGGCACCGGCAATTCCACCCCTGTCTAAACAAAAAACAACATTTAGTTTTTGTAGTGCTACATCGTGTATTACTTGGTCGTAAGCACGCTGCATAAAGGATGAATATATGTTGCAAAAAGGAATCATTCCTTGTGTGGCTAATCCTGCTGAAAAAGTAACAGCGTGTTGTTCAGCAATACCTACATCAAATGCACGAGTTGGCATTGCTTTCATCATGATGTTGAGCGAACAGCCTGAAGGCATAGCAGGCGTAATGCCCATTATTTTCGAATTTTTTTCTGCCAATTCTACAATGGTGTGCCCAAATACATCTTGGTATTTTGGTGCTTGTGGTTCCTTGGCGGTAACTTTTACTATCTCGCCCGTTTCTTTGTTAAATAAACCGGGTGAGTGCCACAATGTTTGGTTTCCTTCTTCCGAAAATTTGTATCCTTTTCCTTTTACGGTAAGTACGTGCAATATTTTTGGTCCGGGAATGTCTTTTAAATCCGCCAATACTTTTGTTAATCTTTCTATATCATGACCATCAACTGGACCAAAATAGCGAAACTTCAGCGATTCGAATAAATTGCTTTGTTTGAGTAAAGTAGCTTTTATACCATTTTCAATTTTAGAAGCAATTTCCTGTGCATTGGGTCCAAACTTGCTTATTTTCCCCAATAGTTTCCAAACCTCATCTTTAACCTTATTGTATGTATGAGAAGTTGTAATGTCAGTTAAATATTCTTTCAAAGCACCCACATTTGGGTCAATTGCCATACAGTTGTCGTTCAGTATTACCAATAAATTACTGTTTTCAACCCCTGCGTGGTTTAAACCTTCAAATGCTAATCCCGCTGTCATTGAACCGTCACCTATAATAGCGATGTGCTGTCTTTCTTTTTCATTTTTATAATGCGAAGCTACTGCCATTCCTAAAGCTGCCGAAATAGAGGTGGAAGAATGTCCTACACCAAAAGTGTCGTATTCACTTTCGCTTCTTTTTGGGAAACCACTTAATCCCTTATATATTCTATTGGTATGAAATTCCTCTCTTCTTCCTGTTAAAATTTTATGTCCATATGCTTGATGTCCCACATCCCAAACAAGCTGATCATAAGGTGTATTGAATATATAGTGCAAGGCAACAGTTAATTCTACAACGCCCAAACTGGCACCAAAGTGACCACCTTTAACAGACACGATGTCGATGATAAACTGCCTTAGTTCATTGCAAACTTGTTCAAGTTGCTCCGGATTTAATTTTCTTAAATCCGAAGGGTATTTTATATTTTTGAGTAGAATACCTGCTTTTATTTCCATCGTTTATATTGTTGACTATACGCCAACGATTTATTCTTAATCGTATTGTTAATGTAATAACAATATTAACAATTTTTACAAAGATACGTTATTTTTAATCGTATGGTTTATAACTATTAATTACATTTGTAACATACGGTAATACCTTATTGTTTATGATATTTAAAATAAAAATTGTTCTTGTTTACATAGTATTGTCAGGTCTTACTTATAGTGCCTCGGCACAGAATATTTTTAGTTGGGAAAAATGGTTGGGTGATACCAATACCTATGAAAGTGGGCATTCTGTAAAACAGTTTCCCGATGGGAGTATTTATATATTAGGGCACGGGGCAGATACTTTAAATAATGCTCTTACTACACTAACCAAATTAGACTCATTGGGAAATGTATTGTGGTTGAAAAGATACGGTAATGTACTAGGTAATCCAATTGGGGCAGAGCATTTGATAATAACAAAGGATAATAAGTTAGTGACAGTAGGTGTTATTTATCAGCAAAACGGGGATTCGGATTATCTTCTTTCAAAATTAGATACTTCAGGTGTAATTATTTGGCAAAATTTAAAAGGAAATACGCACCGCACTGAATTTTTAATGAATGTTGAGCAGACAGCTGACTTTGGTTACATTGCTTGCGGCTATATTTCACAACTTGATTTATTGGGGAATGATATATTTGTTGTAAAGTACAATGTTCTGGGTGATGTTGAATGGACAAAACAATATGGTGGAGCTTTAAATGATGTGGGAAATGCAGTGCATCAATCAGCAGATGGTAATTATGTAATAGCCGGTGAAACAAAGCAAACCAATATCGATAACTATCTTATTAAGTTGGATGCGAGTGGAACAAAAATATGGGATTTGGTTATTGGTGATAATAACGAAAATGGTAATTTGGGTTTTATTATAAATACAGATGGTGATTTTATTTTAGTAGGCGAATCGACCACGGTTGCTAATCCTTATTTTGATATTTATTTGGTAAAAGTTTCTGCAGCAGGATTGTTACTATGGACAAAATATATTGGAGGTCAAGGAACTGATGCAGGATTTTCTATTGTGCAAAATTCTACAAAAGAATATATCATTACAGGTTATTCGAATTCTTATGATAATACAAAACAAATTAAAGTAATGGTATGTAAAACTGACTCGTTGGGAAATGAAATATATACCAATTATTATGGTGGTGATAATATAAATATTGGATATGAAATTATTCCTTCAACAACAGGAGGTTGTTTAATTGTTGGCTTTTCATTGATTGCCAATGACAATCAAACTTATCTTTTAAAAATTAGCGAGAATGCCGTAACATCGGTTGATAGATATGAGAATGCCGCTAATCAAACACTTACTATTTCACCAAATCCTTCAAGTAAAGAGTTAAACATTGGTTCGGATTCATTTATTTATTCTTATACAATTTTTAATGCACAAGGAAATAAAATAAGTGAAGGTTCAAAAGCGACTTCCCTGAAAAAAATCGAAATTGACATATCCACTTTTTCGGAAGGACTATATTTTATAAATGTATATTCTGAGAAGGGCTTGAGTGTAGGTAAATTCATAAAGGTGAATTAACTTGAACAATACAGACAAAGTAATTGTTGGAATTGATCCAGGTACAACCATTATGGGTTATGGTGCAATTCATATTCAAGGTAGTTCAATTAAAATGTTAGCCTTAGGGGTATTAACACTTTCTAAAATTGACGACCATCCGTTAAAATTGAAAAAAATATTTGAAAGAACTTTGGGTATTATTGATGAATACAAACCAGATGAGTTGGCTGTGGAAGCACCTTTTTACGGAAAAAATGTACAATCTATGCTTAAATTGGGTAGGGCGCAGGGTGTTGCAATAGCTGCTGCGATGTATAGAAATGTTCCGATATTTGAATACTCTCCCAAAAAAATAAAGCAATCCATAACCGGCAATGGAAATGCTTCAAAGGAACAAGTTGCAGCTATGCTTCAAAATATGTTTAAAATAAAAGAGTTGCCCAAGGATTTGGATGCAACCGATGGTTTAGCTGCTGCAGTATGCCATCATTATCAAAACAGAATTTCAGGAACAGAAAAATCAAATTATTCAGGGTGGTCTGCTTTTATTTCTAAAAATCCGGGTAGAGCAAAATAGAACCTTAAAACGGTCTTAATAAAACCAAGAAACAACCTAATTTATTTTGAATATTTCGAATTCAACACTATATTTGATAGAAAATTGAACATCAAACAAAAACTAAATTTATATATAATGAAAAAAACACTACTTTCTATTGCGGCATTGTTTAGCATAGTTGCTTTGCAATCCCAAGCCCAAAACGTTCTATTTGAGGATTTCGAATCAGGCGCAATGCCGGCAGGTTGGTCACAAACAACTCTAGCAAATGATGGAGGTTATAAGTTTGGTGTTAACACTGCCATTCAAAGTGCTAGTTGGCCTGTTGTTGCCCATACACAAATGGTAGGAACCAATGATGATGCTTGTAACTGTGATAAGAGCGCAGACAGATTAATTTCCCCGGCAATGGATTTTACAGGAATATCTATTGTGCATCTTTCAATGGATGTGTATTTTCAACAAGGGACTTATCAAGGAGCTTCAGAAAGTTTAAAAATAGAGGTTTCTACTGCAGGTGCGGGCGGGCCTTGGACTACATTAACAACAGTTACTGGTGCAGCAAGTTGGACACCGGTTCTTTTAGATTTAGGTGCTTATGGAAATCAATCAAGTGTAACTATTTCTATTCTGTATAATGATGGAGCAGGTTATTTATTTGGTGCAGCAATTGATAACTTTAGAGCATATCAACCACTGGCATATGATGTAGCCACAAATAGTGTGAATCTTGAAACTTATTTCGCTGCAGGAGCTACTCCTGTTACCGGTACATTGGTTAACTATGGTGGGACTGCAATTACTACAATGGATCTTAACTATAAAGTAGATAACGGTTCAATAGTAACACAAACTGTTAATGGATTAAACATTGCTCCATTGGCTTCTTACAACTATACTCATCCAACCAATTGGACTGCTGTAGCAGGTTTTCATACCTTAAAGGTTTGGGCTTCGGCATTAAACGGAAATGCTGACTTAAATGTGGTTAACGATACTGCAGCAAGCGGTATGGTTTCTTGTATGCCAAGCGTATATCCAAGAATTGTATTAATTGAGCAATTTACAAGTTCTACTTGTGGTCCTTGTGCCGGTGCAAATCCTGCTTTTAATCAATTGTTAGACAATAATCCATCTACTACTGCTGCAATTAAATATCAAATGAATTATCCTGCAACAGGCGATCCTTGTTATCTTGCAGAAAATACAACGAGACATAATTATTACGGTGTACAAGGGATTCCGCACATGCAAATGGATGGAAAAACCTATGCAGGTCACCCTGCAAATTTTAATCAAGGAATATTAGATGCTGAAACTCCTAAAACTGCAGTTTATGATATTGATATTAAATGGAGTGTAGTTGGAACGAAAGTATTTGTTGATGTAACTACAACATCAAAAGCAGATATTTTACCTTCATCAAGTATGAAATTACACGTTGTTGCGGTAGAGAAAGAAGTTGTTCATTCTCCGCAATCGAATGGAGAAACAACTTTTCATGATGTAAACAGAAAAATGTTTGCAGGTGCTGCTGGTACATCTATGACAAATCAAATGGCAAACCAAACCTTTAATTATACAGGTAATTGGACAGTTGCTAACGTGGCAGGAGCCCCAGTTGTAACTTCAGATTTAAATATTGTTGCTTTTGTTCAAGATAATACTTCAGGAAAGGTAATGCAAGCTGCTATCTCTTTAACGCCAAACAGTATTAAAGATGAAAATGGTAACGAGCAAGTTGTATCTGTTTATCCAAATCCTTTTACCAATACAACAAATGTTACAGTTTCATTAGCTTCCGCACAAGAAGTTAAAGTTGACGTTTATAATCTTGTTGGTGAAAAAGTATATTCTGTTAACCAAGGACAAATGGCTGCAGGTGTACATTCAGTTATTCTTGATGGAACAAGTCTTTCATCGGGTATGTACTTTGTAAATGTTACAGCAGGTGAAAAAACATACACTAAGAAAGTCACATTAAATAAATAATTAACGATTTCCCTTTATGTAAAACAGCCCCAAATTGGGGCTGTTTT
>CAIMGI010000074.1 GCA_903840505.1 uncultured Bacteroidota bacterium | reverse complement strand
TAAGTAAGGTAATAAACATTGCTATGCTAAAAGTAACCCCAATAGCAGCTACAAGGGTTTGTTTCCATCGGGCTAATAACAAAGACTTTGATACACCAGCTATTAATTTAAATTTCATTCGGTAGGTTTTATCAGTTCGTCTTCAGCAGAAATACCTGAAAGGATTTCTATTTTCTGATAATCTCTCAAGCCTGTTTTTACAAGCACTTTGTCGCCATTACTTTTAAAAACGAGTGTATCATTTTGCACAAAATTTCTCGGAATCAATAGGGCATTTTCTTTTGATTGAAGCACAATATTAGCCTCAAAAGTAATGTTGGGATAAAGCAGTTCGGGCTGTTTTAAAAACTCAGCTTCTACCAAAAAGGTTTTGCTGCGTTCATTCATCAATGGATTTATTTTTGTAACACTTGCTTCAAACACTTTTCCTTTGTAGCTATCCAATGTAACAAGTACAATTAAGCCTTTTTTGATCTTTAAAATATCGTGTTCATCCACCTGCATTTCCAAAATAAATTTATTCGCATCACCAATCACAGCTAGCGGTGTTTGTACACCTACTATTTCACCTTTAGATTTACTAATACTGTAAACAATTCCATCAATTTCACTTTTAAGAGTATAATCACTTTCAAGTTTAGTAGATATCAATAGATTCTTTTTTGATTGGGATGATGTAAAATCCAACTGACGTTTTAGATCATTCAACTTTACTTGAGAAGAGTAATAAGCTGTTTTTGAATTTTGAAATGCCAACTCTCGCTGTTCCAATTCCACACCGGTTCCTACTTGTTGTTGCCACAATGTTTTTTGCTTAAAAAATAATGTCGAATCATTTTTCATTTTATTTTTGGCAAATTCAACAAATAACTTTGCTTCGTTCAATTTTCCCTGATTGGCATTCAAGTCGGAAAACCTTTCGGTAAGTTCGGCATTTTCTTTGTTTAAACGCTGTGCTTCATTTGAAACCGATAAAATGCTTGCGCCCTTTTTAATTGTATCCCCTTCTGAAACAAATACATCATCAACTATACCATTAACTGGGGCAAAGACTTGGTATTGATTTTTACTCTTTACAGTCCCTGAAGCGTAAATTGACTCAGAAATGGATTCAATAGTAGGTTTTATTTTTTCGACCTTGCTTTTGCAGCCATAAAGAAAAATGGCAAGAACAATGAATAGTTTTTTAGACATAGTACAACAAAGGTATTAATAAGATTCAAGCTATTATTTACAACAATCATAAAAAAAACTGATAAAAATCTTTTTATTATTCGAAGAGAATACTCAAATTGCAGCTATTTCAATTGAAGACATAAATTTTACACTAAATTTGTACTACAGAATAGGTAAAATATGAAACGAAATTCCTACTTCAACTCCTTTTATTTTCATTTTAGCAAACAAATGGACAAGTATGGGATTGACGCATTACGTGTAGCACTTGCCATTGTGTTCATTTGGTTTGGTGCATTAAAAATTGTCGGAATGAGCCCGGCTCAAGAATTGGTAAAAAAAACGGTGTACTGGTTTTCACCCGGTTTTTTTGTTCCATTTTTGGGATATTGGGAAGTAATAATTGGGATGGGATTGCTTATCAAAAGGTTGATTCCCTATACTATTATTATGTTGTTAATCCATATGGTAGGCACATTCTTGCCCCTTATTATACTAAGAAATGTTTGTTTCAAGGTTTTTCCATTTTGCCCAACAATGGAAGGACAGTACATTATTAAGAACCTTGTACTTATTTCGGGAGCACTTGCTGTTTCGGGAAAATACAATGTTACACATTTCACCACTAACGAAAACAAAGCGTAATTAAACGTTTTTTCACTGTATATTTGAATAAGGTATAAGGTGAATACAAAATGGAAAAACAAAAGTACGCCAGTATTAATGGATTAAGGGCTATTAGTATTAGCCTTGTCATTCTTCATCATTTAGTTATTCAGAAGTACATTCCCGTTAATTTTTTTGGGATAAATTTCTTAAAACCTTTTGCGGCAATTTTACAAGATGGGCAATTAGGAGTAAATGTATTTTTTGTTATTTCGGGATTCCTTATTACATCGTTGATGCAACAAGAGGAAATAAATTCTCACACTATTTCCTTGAAAAACTTTTATATCAGAAGAGTGCTACTCATTTTTCCTACATATTTCTTTTTGTTATTCTTTTATTTCTCACTTCAACTATTAAATCTTATCCAAATAAGCACGGCATCCTGGATTACAGCCTTAACTTATACAAAATATTTGAACTGGCGCCTCGACTGGTTTACAGCCCATGCTTGGTCACTCAGTATCGAGGAAAATTTTTACATTTTTTGGCCACTTATTTTTATGTTAGGAAATAAATCAAGAAAAACGATTGCGATTTTTTTAATTCTTATTGTACCTCTTATAAGAACTTATATCTATTTCCATCCCATCAATTGGATAAACGAATTGTCTATTTTTATGCGTATCGATTCGATAGCAATCGGTTGCCTTTTTGCCTTATACAAAGACGATATTCTAAAAAGGATTAGCCCCTACTGGACTAAACTATTTTACTTTTCAATTCTAACACTTTTGTTTTTACCATATCTTCCTACAATAGCAAATAAAATTCATTTAGGAAGTATATTTATACCCCTAGGATTAACTCACGGAACAATCGCAAACATACTAGTTGCTTTGGTTATGATGTATTCTGTATTTGGACCGAAAGGTATTTGGTTTAAATTACTTAATTTAAAAGTCATTCATATAATTGGTTTGCTATCGTATAGCATTTACTTATGGCAGCAAATATTTTTTTACAAGTCGAAATATTGGATAACACAATTTCCACAAAATATATTTTTAATTTTACTTGTGGCAGCTTGTTCATACTATTTCATTGAAAAGCCATTCTTGAAGCTTAAATCAAAATTTTCGGAAAAATAAAATCTTATCTAGCTAAATATTTCCCAAAACTGCTTGAGCCAAAACGCCTTCCTTTAAAGAGTAGCGCGACAATCTCATTTTTTCAATATCCAATTGTGTAATAATAAGGTGTACAAATATGGCCGAAATAACCATCATATCTACACGCATTTCGGCAAGTCCCGGCATTTGTATACGCTCAGCTTTAGTTGATGTAAGTAATTGCAAATAAATTTGATAACAATCTTCTAAATTAAAAGTATACTCCGTTACATCTTTCAAAATATCTATACTATAATATTTGTGTGCAATCATCTCAGCAAGCGAATCAAAAGAGCCGGAAGATCCAACCATTTCGGTAATCGGGTATTTTTTTACTGCTTCAAACAAAGGTGCCAACTCCGCAATTAAATAATTGTTCAGCGTTTCGGCTTCCTTTTCTGACATTGGGTCGGAAGGATTAAAACGCTCCAACAAACGTGCTGCACCCAATAAAAAACTCTCCTTCCAAAATATGGTGTCTTTGTTTGCAATGATAAATTCAGTGCTTCCACCTCCAATGTCGATTATTAAGGAAGTAGCATCGCTTAGCTTTACAGCCTGCCGTATGCCATAGTATATAAGTTCGGCTTCCCTTTCTCCTGAAATAACCTGTATGTCCAAACCTGCTTTTTCCTTGGCCTTTTGTACAAAATCATTTCCATTGCTCGCACTGCGAATACCCGATGTAGCAAAAGCAATGATTTTATCTACTACGTATTCATCAATGGTTTCCTTGTGCTTTTTTAAGGCTTTTATTCCACGTTTAAAAGGAACAGGCTCAATGTGATTATTATTGATACCACCCTCGCCTAACTTAACAGCTATCTTAGTTTTGTAAACCCTTTTGTATGAACCATCTTTCAATAAATCGGCAATCAATAAATTAAATGTGTTGGTTCCGAGATCGATGATGGCGAGGCGCATAATTAGATTGTAAATTATCTACTCCTTATCCAATTTCAAATTATGCCCCATCTTATCACGCTTTGTTTCTAGGTACAAACGGTTGTGTTTGTTCGATGCAATTTCAATCACAATATTATCTACAATCTCAAGTCCGTAACCAATTAGTCCCGCACGTTTTTTAGGATTGTTACTCAACAATTTTATTTTGCTCACACCAAGGTCGCGCAGAATTTGTGCACCCACACCGTAATCACGTTCATCCATTTTAAAACCCAGTTCTAAATTCGCTTCAACAGTATCCATACCTTGCTCCTGCAATTTATAGGCTTTTAATTTATTCAACAAACCTATTCCTCTGCCCTCTTGGTTCATATACAAGACAACACCCTTTCCTTCTTTCTCAACCATCTCCATCGCTTTGTGTAATTGAGCACCGCAGTCGCAGCGACACGAACCAAATATATCACCTGTTAAACAAGAAGAATGTACGCGTACCAAAATTGCTTCATCCTTTTCCCAGGTTCCTTTTATCAAAGCCAAATGTTCTTGATCGGAATTAATTTGTTTGTAAGCTGCTAATTTAAATTCACCCCACTGTGTTGGCATTTCAACTACTACTTCACGTTTCACCAGTGTTTCATTTTTTACACGATAAGCAATAAGGTCCTTTATAGAAATAATTTTCAGTCCGAATTTTTTTGCAATGATGAGCAATTCCGGCAAACGTGCCATCGTGCCATCTTCATTCATAATTTCTACAATAACTCCTGCCGGTTCAAATCCTGCCAAACGCGATAAGTCAATTGCAGCTTCAGTATGCCCCGCCCTTCTAAGCACACCTTCACGTTTCGCTTTCAATGGAAATATATGTCCGGGTTTACCCAATTCCTCTGATTTTGTTTCCGGATTGATGAGTGCTAAAATTGTTTTTGCTCTATCGGATGCTGAAATTCCTGTTGTACAACCGTGCCCAATTAAATCGACAGAAACAGTAAAAGGTGTTTCATACACTGCATTGTTGGAACTTACCATTAAGTTCAATCCAAGCTCCTCGCAACGGTCTTCAACCAGAGGTGTACAAATTAAACCCCTGCCGTGCGTTGCCATAAAATTTACAATTTCGGGTGTAATGCAACGTGCTGCGCATAAAAAATCGCCTTCGTTTTCACGGTCTTCATCATCCACCACAATAAGAACTTTACCGGCTCTTATATCGTTTATTGCTTCTTCAATTGTATTTAATTGTGACATCTTTTCTAAAATTAATTTGCTGCTAATACTTTTCCTTTTACTTCTCCAAAACCAACTCGTACACCATTTTTTTCGCAATACCCGCGCATAATAACAGTATCGTTATCGTTAATAAATTTGCGTTCAGTTCCATCCTTCAGCTTCAACGGTTTTGTTCCTCTCCAAGTAAGTTCAAGCATTGAACCGTATGAATCTTCGGACTTCCCACTGATGGTTCCCGAAGCATACAAATCGGCCACTTTAATGTTGCAACCGTTTACCGTATGGTGTGCTAATTGCTGGTTCATATTCCAATACATATACTTGTAATTGGATGTACTCACCAATGTTTCATCCTGCTTTTCACCTTGTATAAATACTTGTAAATTGATGTCAATGTTTTTATTTCCTTTATACTCTAAATATGACAAAACCTTTGGTTCTTGCACATATCCTTCGGTTCGAAATGGTTCAAGTGCTTCCAACGTTACAACCCAAGGAGAAACAGATGAGGCAAAGTTTTTTGCTAAAAACGGACCAAGTGGTACATATTCCCAACTTTGAATATCGCGTGCACTCCAATCGTTAAACACCACCATACCAAAAATATATTCATCGGCTTTATCCGTTGTAACGCTATCCCCAAGGTTTGTTTCCTTGCCTACAATAAAACCCATCTCCAATTCAAAATCCAATTGTTGGGTTGCTCCAAATTTTGGAATCTCATCGTTCGGACCTTTTGTTTGTCCTTTTGGTCGGTGAAAATTTGTACCCGAAATTATGATGGATGAAGCCCTTCCGTGATAGCCAATCGGAATGTGTTTCCAATTAGGAAGCAAAGCGTTTGCCGGATCGCGAAACATAGTACCTACATTGGTTGCATGCTCAATGCTGGAATAAAAATCGGTGTAATTTTCAATCCGCACAGGCAAGCACATTTGCACTTTTGTACTATCAATCAGTACACTATTTTTATGCGAATCGTTATTTTGCAATTCAGTATTATTCACATTCATTAAATCGGCAATCCGCTCACGCAAGGCATTCGTCTTACTCTTTCCAAGAGAAATTAAATCGTTTAGAAATTTGTTTTCAAGCACTTGTTGAGGAATATCAATACTTTTTAGATAACCCAATTTATTCAAACTGCTTATATCTATCACCATCTCTCCAATAGCAGAAACTACTTTATATTCATTGTTCACTAAAGAGATACCGAAAGGAATATTCTGAATTGAAAAATCAGAATTGGCTGCTATACTTATCCAACTTTTATTGGAAGGGTCGTTTACTTTACTCATCGTATTTCATTATTATATGGCAAAAGTACCAAAATATTAGCTTAATTTTATTTCAGACCCTTTTTGTACCTTTGTATTGATGAATTATTTAAAACCAATTGCGGGTTTCGGTATTATTTTGCTGGTATTTTCATTGTCAACCTGTAAAGTAGACGACCAAATAATTAACCTGGAAGGAAGTGAATTCCCCACAGAGGTTGGAAAACTGTTGCTTACGAAATGCGCAACACCAGGTTGTCATAATAATATCAGCAAAGAAGGTGCTTCAGGGCTTTCGCTTGAAACTTGGGACGATTTATTTAAAGGTACTCGAAACGGTGCTGCAGTTATCCCCTACAATCACGAATTAAGTACGCTTTTTCTGTATACAAACCATTTCGAAGAGTTAGGTATTAGCAATACCCCCAATATGCCTATAGGGGCTGAACCCTTAACAAAAGATGAAGTTATTTTGCTTCGCGATTGGATTGACAAAGGCGCACCAAACAAAGATGGTTTTGTAAAGTTTTCAGATAATCCGAAACGTAAAAAATTTTATGTGCCCAACCAAGGTTGCGACTTGGTGTTTGTATTCGATGCAGAAAGCGGATTACCGATGCGTGCCATTAAAGTAGGAAACAGCCTAGCCATTGAATCACCTCACCAAGTAAGGGTTTCGGCAGATGGGAAATACTGGTATGTAATTTTTATTAACGGACAAACCATACAAAAATACAGGTGCAGTGACGATACATATGTAGGACAAGTTAATATTGGCTTTGGAAACTGGAATACCTTGCTATTAAAAGACGACAGCAAGCATGCATTTGCAGTTGATTTTCAAGGTAATGGCAATATTAAATATCTCGACTTAGAAAATCTTACGGTAATTGTCACTTATCAAGGTGCCAATTTTGATTTCCCACACGGACAGGCCTACAACAAAAATCAGGATACTTTATACTTGCTTTCACAAAAAAACAATTTGTTTTATAAAATAGATATTGTTAATCAGGACTGGGTTACTATCAATTCTATTGATGGAGCGCTTACAAATTTAGAAGCACACGATATAAAGTTTTCACCCGATGGGAACAGCTATTATGTAACTTGTCAGAAAACAAATGATGTAAGGGTTTACAGCAGATTCACTGACGCATTAATAGCAACTATACCTGTTGGTGGCTATCCACAAGAGTTGAGTTTTTCTACTTCTACCGACTATCTTTTTATTACTTGTATGGAAGATGAAATAACTTTCCCGGGGAAAGTTGGGAGTGTTTCCGTTATCAATTACAAAACAAATACCTTGGTAAAATCCATTTATACAGGCACACAACCACACGGCATTGCAGTGGACGATGCAAAAAAATTGGTGTATGTTGCCAATAGAAATGCAACAACAAAAGGACCCGCACCTCACCACACAAGCCTTTGTGGTGGACGCAATGGATCTGTAAGTGTAATTGATTTAAATACACTTACATTAACAAATAAAAAAATAGAAGTTTCTGTAGACCCTTATTTTGTTGACATTAGAAATTAATCTGGCAAGGCTTCTAACACCTTTTCCATTTTTATTCCACGTGAACCTTTAATCAATATATAGGTATTTAAAGGGTTTTTTTGTTTTATGTATTCGGCAGCTTTAATTGAATCTTCAAAAACTACAGTCTTCATTTTGTCTTCGGCAGCATTCATAAACTCCTTACCTACCAATATAAAATGTTCAAATCCATTTTGTTGAATCAACTCAATGATGTGTTTATGCTCTTTGTGACTATCCTCACCCAACTCAAGCATATCACCTAACACTAGAATTTTTTTAGCTGTATCTATCAACCAAAAATTGTCTAATGCCACTTTCATACTCGAAGGATTTGCATTGTAAGCATCCATCAAAACAGTGTTTGTTCCTTTCTTTATTAATTGCGATCGATTATTTGAAGGAATATATCCTTCAATACCCTGCTTAATTTTTTCAGCCGGCACATTAAAATAATTTCCAACACAAACAGCACATAAAATATTTTCAAAATTATATTCGCCCATCAAATGAGAAGTAATAATAGGTTCAGATTCAAAATCCACATCCTCCTTATCGTATAAATATTTAAACTTTATTACCGGATTCGCTTCTACTAATTTACCATAACAATTGCTGTCGATACGTGTGCCATAAGTAACTTTTTGGAGTTTGTTTGATAAAGCAGATAATAAATCGTTATCGTTATTCACAAAAGCCAAGGAACCATTTTTTGCAGCAAACTGATACAATTCATTTTTCCCTTTTATTACACCTTGTATTCCACCAAATCCTTCTAAATGAGCCCTTCCAATGTTTGTAATAATTACGTAATTGGGTTGTGAAAGTGTACATAAAAATTCAATTTCATTTTGATGGTTTGCACCCATTTCAACTACTGCCATTTCGCAATCATTCGAAATCGACAGCAAAGTAAGTGGAACACCAATGTGATTGTTTAAATTACCTTGTGTGTAATAGGTCTTATATTTTGTACTAAGTACGCTGCTTACCAATTCTTTTGTTGTTGTTTTACCATTGGAGCCCGTTATACCAATAACCGGTATAGACAATTTTTTTCTATGATACTTTGAAAGTTCTTGTAAAGCAGTAAGTACATCGTCCACCAAAAGAAATCTATCACTTGTACAATATTGTTCTTCATCGATTATAGCATAAGTACTGCCTAATTCAAGCGCCTTTGCTGCAAAAGTATTCCCATTGAAACTATCGCCCTTCAAGGCAAAGAATAGGGAGTCCTTTTTGATGGAGCGAGTATCCGTACATATAATTGGATGTTGAATATATTTTGAATACAGTTCTTCGGTACTTATTTTTTTCATAAAGCAATAGTAAATAAAAAAAGCGGGGCTGAAATTTCAGCCCCGCTTTTTTTATTAAGAGTTAAAAGTGAATTACTTGCCCAATCCAACCGGACTACCCACACGAACCATCGCACAACGGAAGCCAATAGCATCAGTTGACAATTTCTCATCCAAATATCTGCGAGTACCGGGATTCATAAAGTAAGCACGGTCTTTCCAAGAAGCACCTTTGTATACACGAGCTCTATCATTCACCATAGAGTTTAAGCTGTAATCGTACATTGAAGCACTTTCTTCTTTTGAACCTTCACCAGTTTCAAGAGGGTCTGTCCAACCATCCACTTGTGATTCTTTATCACCGTCTAATACGTTTTTATTGTCTGCACGTCTGTAGTTTCTTCTCTCAGCCAAATTATCTTTGTCTAACTGTACATCGCGCATTTTAAGGTGACCTAAACTATCCTTTTCAGCTATTAAACCTTCCACGTCACGCTCATAGGTTTGGTAAACGCTACCTCTGAATGAGCGAAAATCTGATTTATCCTCATTTGTTAAAGGACGATAAACATCCATTACCCACTCACTAATATTACCTGCCATATTATACAAACCATAATCATTTGGCCAATATGAATATACTGGAGCAGTAACATCTGCGTTGTCATTCAATGCACCCGCAACACCCATATTATCACCACGTCCTCTTTTAAAGTTCGCCATCATCTGACCTAAATACTGCTCGTCAGAATTTCTAACATAAGAACCATTCCAAGGATAAATTTTTCTTTCGGTAATTAAAGACATTGAAGAATTGCCTATTAAAGAGTATGATGCAAATTCCCACTCAGCTTCTGTTGGGAGCCTGTAACGCGGCAATAATATACCGTCTTCCATTCTAACTTTCCTTTCACCACCACTTTTAGGGTTAAGATCGGGAATATTTGTTTTTACCAAACCTTCGTATTGTCCGGCAAGGTATGCTTCTGTATTAAAGTTGTTTTCATTCACCCAACTTGCAGGGTCAAATTCAATTAAGCCTTCACGCACCAAAATAAATTCGTTTACGCGGTCGGTACGCCAAGCACAAAAGTCGTTTGCTTGTTTCCAATTAACACCTACCACAGGATAATCTTGGTAAGCAGGGTGACGTAAATAATAATCCACATAAGGCTCATTGTACGCCAATTTATCTCTCCAAACCAAAGTATCAGGCAAAGCCTTTTTGTAAACGGCATCATAATCTGCACCGTATACGTTTCTTGTCCAATATAAATACTCTAAGTAGTTTAAGTTACTAATCTCTACTTCATCCATATAAAATGACGAAACAGTTATTCTTCTTGGAATAGCTGCCCACTCGTACATTACATCTTGCTCGGTTCTACCCATAGTAAAAGTACCACCTTCAATAAGTACCAAGCCGGGACCTGTTTCTTGCTCATTATAAGCAATTTTTTGGAAGCCTCCATTGTTAGGATCATTATAATTCCAACCTGTAATGTTAGAACCATCTTCGCTACACGATGAGATAAAAATAATACCAACTATAGCTAAAGTTCCTTTGCTGATAAATTTCTTTATTTGTTTCATATCTGTGCTTTTACTTTATATTTAAAAAAAGGTTACTAAAATTTAATTATTGTAGAATTAGAAGGAAGGACAGCTAATAGTGCGGAACTTCTTCTTTTTAGGTTTACAAGGGAATACCATTGACAAGGATATCTCATGCGAACCGGCCGAAGCATTCGCTAATTTTGAGATAGTAACATCATAACTGTATCCAAATTTAACAATACCGGTTTGGAAACCCAATAACAAGATAAAAGCATCTTGATTACGATACCACAAACCACCTACCAATGGACCTTTAACAAGGTACACTCCTAAGTTCAATTGTTGAAAATCTTGTTGCTTTTGAAAAAGAATATTGGGAGATATACTCATATCCTCTGAACTTTTTACCGGTATAACAGCACCTGCGTGTCCAGTAATTTTCATTGGAAGAGGACTCTTTGCACCTCTAGTAAAAGACTCATCAGGTTGTGTCAAATGGTGAGCAGCAACTCCTACAAAATAACGCTTACTGAAACCTAATATACCCGCAGCAAAATCAGGGTTCCCTCTTGTAGTACTAGAAGGAGTAGCTTCACCTGTTTGTTTTACGAAACCTGCTTTTGCATCAATTTGATCACCAAAAGTAAGCTTATCCCAAGCAATCGATTTTTGATAATAAGATCCTTGTAAACCAAATTTCAACGAAAACTCGCGCGTAATATTTAACTGGTAAGCATACATAGCACCAAAATAATTGGTATTCAAAATACCCTTTCCTGCTCTGTCATTATAAGCAATAATACCTACTCCACCAGATACACCGTCTAAAAATTGGTCGTAAGAAGCACTCGTAGTTACATAAGTTCCTTGTATTGCAGGCCACTCATTACGGTAATTTAAACATACACGGGGGCATCTTGCTGAACCTGCAAAAGCAGGATTCAAATATAAAGGGTTTGCATAAAATTGCGTAAATGCAGGGTCTTGAGCATATGCGGTACGGCACATAAAAAGAGAAATCGAAATACAAAAAACCGCAAATATTTTTTTCATAAGTTGATTATTTTAAACGTCAAAAAAAATAAAAAGTTAC
>CAIMGI010000073.1 GCA_903840505.1 uncultured Bacteroidota bacterium | reverse complement strand
TACAAATTGGAACACTGCTGCCAATTGGTTTGGGGGAGTTATTCCCGCTACAGGAGACGATGTTACCATCACCAACGGAACCAACCAGCCTACATTAAACGTAAGTGCTCAAGTATCCAGTATTTGGATTAAAAGCTCTGCTACATTAACCTTAAGTTCAAATACCCTTTCCGATTCTTTGGATATTACCAATTGTGGCACAATAACAGGAAGTACAGGTACAGTTACAATGAATGGAAATAACAAATATTACGTTCAAAACATATCGGGAATTGGAACCTATAACCTAACTAATTTAACAGCAAATACCGGAACCACTTTTGGTATTACATTAAATAAAGATGTAAACGTTACCGGAGCCTTAACCTTAACTTCAGGAATAGTGCGTACCACAACGGCAAACATTTTAGCCTTGTCTAATACTGCAACATCTACCAGTGGTTCAGCCACCAGTTTTGTTTCAGGACCTATGTCGAAAGACGGTACCACAGCATTTATATTCCCTGTTGGAAAAGGAACAGCTTGGAAAAGGATTGAAATAGGAGTTCCAACATCAAGCACAACTTATAGAGCAGAATACTTTAATTCGGCCTATGCACCGCTTACACCGGTTTCTTCACCTTTACATCATCCTAGTAGTTTAAACTACTGGGTTTTGGATCGTATTGTTGGAACTGGCGATGCAACAGTAAAATTGTATTGGGAAGATGCAGCATTTGAGGGGATAAACCTTCTTAATCAATTAGTGGTTGCACATTATAGTGGCACTCTTTGGAGTTCAAAGGGAAATGGAGCTACTACAGGGGGTGTAGGTGCAGGTGTTGCCGGAACAATTATTTCCAGTGCCAATGTTACAACCTTCAGCCCTTTTGCTTTTGGTGCAATAGCAGGTTGGGCAAATAATCCATTACCAGTTACATTAATTAGCTTTACAGCTGTTGAAAATGGCAACAATGTTAAACTAAATTGGTCTACAGCAAGCGAAGTAAACAACGATTATTTTACTGTTCAGAAAACCCTTGATGGTGTTATTTTTGAAGACGTTAAGAAAGTGGATGGGCACGGAAATTCAATAAATACAATTGAATATGAAGATTTTGATATTCAACCTTACAATGGACAGTCGTATTACCGTTTAGCACAAACTGATTTTGATGGAAACATAACTTATTCATCATTGCAGCCGGTATTGTTTAATAGAACAGCAAACAATTATTTCGATTTTAATGTATATCCCAATCCTGTAAACGAAGGACAAACTATCAATATTAATTTGGCATCTTCCACTAAACAAGAAGTATTGGTAGTGGTAATTGATGTATTAGGACAAGAGTATTATTCAAAAGTAATTGTGATTGAAAATGGTTCTACAACCATTGCTATTGATCCATATAATAATATTGCAGCAGGAACCTATATCATTAAAGCGTCTAGCGACAATGATTTATTTTTGAAAAAACTAATTGTAAAATAGCAAATTTGTTTTTGCAGTATCACCTAGTCGTAGTTGGAAACATTTAAATTATTAGCATTGTGTATAGGTCCCGGTTTAGCAATCGGGATTTATGTTTTTTGGCGCGACAAGTTCGATAGAGAACCTCTACGTTTAATGATACATTGTTTTGTGTTGGGCGTTTTGTCGGTAGGTGTTACATTGTTGTTGAGCAAGCTGCTAAAGATAGTTGTTAGTCCAAATACACAATCGGTTGGAGGATTGGCTATATATGCTTTTATTAATGTAGCCCTCGTTGAGGAGTTGAGTAAATTTCTTTTTTTACGAAGTTTTGCATTTAACAAAAAGGAATTCAATGAACCTTATGATGGTATAACCTATTCCGTTATGATAGGAATGGGTTTCGCTACAATGGAAAATGTGTTATACGTTTTTAATCAAGAAACATATCACTTGTCAATGTATGTAGGTATAATAAGAATGTTTACTGCTGTTCCCGCACACGCAGCAATGGCTGTTATGATGGGGTATTATGCAGGCATGGCAAAATTTAATAAACCAAATTTTTCTTTTCTTTTAATGGGTTTAACAGCAGCAGTAATTTTTCACGGAGCATACGATTTTTTTCTAATGCTAAAGAGTTACCCTTTTATGTTTATTGGTGGATTAGTTTCCTTAGTAGTGTGTATTTGGTTTTCATTTAAAGCAATACGTTTACACCAACAAGTGTCGCCTTTTGTAAAGTAAAAAGAGTCAAGACATAAGATACAAGAGTCAAGATAAAAGAAACAAGATATGAGATTAAAGAATCAAGACGTCTTATTACTTTGGAATTAGCGACTTATAAAAATCGGTTAGTTGCTCACAAATTTTAATATTATCGTATTTTTTTTCTACCAGTGTTCGAGCGTTGCGTGCAACAGTGTCTGCGTATATTTTATCAGACAAACACATATGAATAGCTTCAACAAATTCATCGGCAGTATCAGCAATTAAAATGTCTTTTGAATTTTCATAGTCAATGCCTTCGGCTCCAATAGATGTAGAAACAATGGTTTTTCCCAATGCCATTCCTTCAATTATTTTCACACGCATTCCACCACCCGAAGTAAGTGGCACCACCATAATAGATTTTGAATTGATGAACAGATGAGAGTCTTCTACTTCACCCAATACCAAAACGTTTGGAGTGGATAATTGCTTCAACCAGTCGGGCATATTTCTGCCTGCAAGATATAGGTTTACAGTTGGATGTTTCACAATTACTTTAGGCCAAACACTTTCCAGTAACCATTTAATTCCATCTGCATTCGGCATCCAATCCATTGCTCCAATATGAAAAACAGAATGGAATTCGGTTGTGGATTTATCTTCTTTATATTTTGAAACATCAATGCCAAAAGGTATAGTTATAATGGGCAAGGAGCAACCCAATTTTTGATGTGCTTTTGCATCAATGTCTGTAATGGTTGCAATTCCATCGTACTTATTTAACATCGATAATTCATACTTCTTTAATCGCTCGGAAAGTAATTTTAAATACCATTTCTTCACAAAATTGCTTGAAGCTTCAGCCAATCGTTCCCATATTACATACTCTACATTTTGTGAACGCAATACAATTTTTGCTTTTGAATATTTGCGTATTGTATCTACATAATATGCTACCCAAAGAGTTTCTAGGTGAATAATATCAAATTCCTGTTTCGATAAAATATCGATCAATGTGTTTTCAAATTCTTTAGAATAAAACCGGATAATATTATATGATTTATTTGAAAATAAATTCAGTAAAGCATCCATTGGTTTAACATCAGTGTCAATATACACCGATTGAAAAGCTGTTCGTTTTCTGTATTCAATATCAATATCATCTTCTTTAATAAAATGTTTGGGTGTATTTACTGCAAGCACTTTTACGGTATGGCCACATTTAATAAGTCCATCTGTTAATATGTTCATAGCAATGCTGCCACCATCTTTTGGTGGGAAAGGCATTTTGCTGCATATTTGCAATATTCTCATATAAAAATTAACATTCTTGATTTACTCTTCTTGGCAAATATAAGAATTAGCCGACAGTTTAGAATTTCAGGTTTTTATATTTAGCCGTTAATGTTTAATTTAACACCCTAATATTCATCAATGACTGCAAATAAATTTTTAATTACAGGTTTTTCAGGCTTCGTGAGCAAACATTTTTTAGACTACCTTGAAAGCAACAAAATAGTAGCTGAGGTTTTGGGTATTGATATAAATGACAACATACTTGACATAAAAAATTTCAAGCATATAAAGTGTACATTTCAACGGGTAGATTTGTTAGACAAAAAGAAGGTGGAGGATATTATTTCAGCTTTTAAACCCAACAATGTGCTGCATTTAGCTTCCAATAGCAGTGTTGCAATGAGTTGGAAAAGTCCGGTTGAGAGTTTTACAAATAATACCACCATCTTTCTGAATTTGATTGAAACCATTCGTTTATCGGGAATACAATGTAGGATACTTTCCATTGGTTCGTCAGAAGAATACGGTAATGTAAACTCCTCCGATTTGCCATTGAAAGAAAACCACGTGTTGCAACCTGTCAGCCCTTATGCGGTTGCAAGGGTTTCGCAAGAAATGATTTCCAAGGTATATGTTGACAGTTATGGAATGGACATTATAATGACCCGTTCATTTAACCACATCGGTACATACCAAAAAGATATTTTTGTAATTCCTTCCTTCGCAAAACAATTAATTGCATTGAAAAAAAGTGGTTCAGTTTTAAAGGATTTAACCACCGGAGATACGTCTATTATTCGCGATTTTGTGGATGTACGTGATGTTGTGAAAGCGTATTATTTATTGTTTCAAAAAGGCAAAAAGGGAAGTATTTATAATATTTGCAGAGGCCAAGGTGTTTCATTGAGCGAAGCAATACAGATAATGGCATCTATCCTGAATATACAAGTTACACACCATATTGATGCTACTTTGGTTCGACCAAACGACAACAAAATTATTATAGGTAGCAACGAAAAAATAAAACAAGATACCGGCTGGGTTCCAACTTATTCAATACAAGAAAGTTTAAAAGAAGTACTGGACTATTACGGTTAGAGCCTGTTTAAAATTTATCTCAAAATTTTGTTAAAGTGCCTTTTCC
>CAIMGI010000072.1 GCA_903840505.1 uncultured Bacteroidota bacterium | reverse complement strand
GATGCAATACCACAGCAATAACCACTTTTTGTAAATGCTTCTATGAAAACATAATTGGCAATTACATCTAATTGTTTTTGCGATTCTCCTTGTACGTTGGTTGCTCCGGCTTCTCCCGTAATGTTCAATAAACCTGCTTTCCCAACTTTTTTGCTGATAATTATGGAGGCCTCCTGAATACTATTCATAATGTGAAGTATTCCTTCAAAATTACTTTTTAATTGGGTTTTGTTTTCTTGTAAAAAATCGTGAAAGCTTTTCATAGTTATTTTTAAATTTTTAGAATGGATATCCAATTCCGAGGTTAAAAGTAATATCTTTTATTTTAGGGTGTGTAATTATCCACTCACTTCCTACCAGTTGTCCCGGGTCATATACGGGTAAAGCAGAATCTAAACGGATAATAAAAAAACTAAAGTCGTAACGTAAACCAAAACCTGCACCAACAGCTATTTGTTTGTAGAATGTTGAAAAATCAAATTCCGCACCCGGTCTTAATAAATCTTTGTTCAATAGCCAAATGTTACCTGCGTCAATAAAGGTGGCTGCATTCAGCATTTTGTATACGTTGTAACGATATTCAATATTGTATTGTAATTTTATATCACCAATGCGTTCGTAATTTGCCGACCCTCCATAAAACGAACCGGGTCCCAATGAACGGGCAGTCCAGGCGCGTATATCATTAGTTCCACCCGCATAAAAACTTTTTACAAAGGGCAATACATCGGCATTTCCGTAAGGTTTACCTATACCAATGGTAGTTCTATTTACCAATAGAGTTTTACCGTAAAGTTTTTTATAGAATCGGTAATCAATATCTGTTTTAACATATTGTGAATAGCGAATATTGAATAAAGTATAATAACCATCATCGCCTTTTTCTTTATTGTGGTTTGTGTTAACGATTGCATTTACTCCATTACCGGCAAACTCTGCATTAAATCTAAAATAAGAATAACGTCTTTTTTTTGTGACTTCTTGGTTACTGAAAATATAACTGTATTTCAATGCCGTAATCATAAGGGGTTTATAACTTTGAATGATAAGCGCGTTGTTTGTTGCTAAAAGTGTGTTTTCAAAATCGGTGGATAAATTAACTCCTACAAAGTTTATATCAAGCGGGTATATTATGTGTTGTTTAGTCGATGTTTCTTTGTAGGTATATAACATTGAAATTGCAGCAATACTTCTTTTGTAATCGGGACGTTGTTGGAAATTATATGATGCAACGAATTTGGTTTTTGGGTTTGCTCTTTTTGAAAAAGAGGGTCGAATAAATGGAAAAAAGAATTTTGGAATGCTCAATGAAACTTCCGGTCCGAGTTCAATGGTATTAAATGTTTTAATTGGAATAATTGAAAGTTGGTCGACTGTTTGTGATGTTGTTCCCAATTTTTGAACTTCCAAAGCACCTTTCAGTTTTATTTCAAAAATTTCAGCCCCTTTAAATGAATTTTTATTTTGGTAAACTATACTTCCGCCAATTCCAAAATCACCTGAGTTGTGTGTTCCGTCAACTGATAAAGCCAAAGATAGTTTTGGTGCCGGTGTCAGGTTAATATAGGTGTCGAGTAGTTTGGGTGAATTGTTGCCCTGTACTTTTTTGAATTCTATAGATAGGGTTTTAAAAGTTCTCAATTCAGCTAAGCCTCGGTATGAATCATCCACGTTTTTTTCCTTAAAAAGTTCTCCTTTATTAAAAAAAAGTGGGGTAAGAATGACAGATGTTTTAATGGGTATTTTTTGATTGTATCTAAAAGTAAATGCAGGAATTACATTTGTTGAATCGTTAAGCGGTAATTTACTGCTATTCTGTAAATTAATAATTACGTTGTTAATTTGATATTGGCTATGACCCGAATCGCTAACCATTGTATCCTTTTCGGGGTTTTGAATTTCAAGAACAATGTTAATCGTATGGTTTTTTAATGCACTGTCTGCTTCATAGTGGATATATTCTTTAATGAAATCGAAATAGCCATTGTTTTTTAGATATGCAGTAATTCGAATTCGCTCGCTTTCCAACACATCTTCATCATAATTATCCCCTTTATGAATAAGCGAATTACTTTTGTCAGACTCAATATATGAATTCACCAAAGCATCGGGAATAACATAGTTTATGTTGCCAAAGCTATACGGTTTATTCGGTTGTATGGTATAAAATACTTTTGCTCTTTTATAGCCATAAAAAGTAGAATCCTTTACTACCGAATTAAAATAACCCTTTTTGTTAAGGTATAGTTTTATTTGTTGTGACGATTTTTTTGTTAAACCATTATCGAGTGCAACAGGTTCTTCCCCGATTGTAGTTTTTAACCATTTTTTCCATTTTCTTTCTTTCCCAAAGGAAGTATAGTTGTATACCCCCAAATGAAAATGGATGAGTCGCAATATTTTTCTATTGGGTTTTTGTTTTATGATACGGTTTATTTCCTCTTTATCAATCCTCAAATCTTTGCATATTATCCGATTGTTTTGCAACAAATACTGGTTGTCATTCAGCAATCGGGTAGGGCTGCAGCCAACCATAAAAGTAATAAAGCATATAAATAATAAGTAATAAATAGAGGCTTTTACCGAATTCAATGGATTGTTTTTTTACTTTTGTAAGTGCTACAAATTTAGCATTTATTGTGCTCACTAAAAATCAAATAAATTTTATTACATCTCTGCAGCGAAAAGCTATTCGTGCAGAGAATAATTTATTTGTTGTTGAAGGAGTGAAAATGGTCGAAGAGGTGATTCAATCTGCTCTTAAGATTGATAGCATTTATGCTACATCTGATTGGATAAATGCAAATAGCTCTATCCTCTTTTCATTTACTTTTGAACCAATTATAGTTTCGGACAAAGAATTACAACGAATAAGTTCGCTTTCAAACCCGAATGAAGTATTGGCTGTTTGTGTAATGAAACAAACAGATTTCTCTGTTCAGAAGTGCAAAAATCGATTAACTCTTTTTTTAGATAATATACAAGATCCCGGAAATTTAGGAACCATTATTCGCATCGCAGATTGGTTTGGCGTACAAAACATAGTTTGTACTACCGATACTGTGGATGTATATAATCCAAAGGTTATTCAAGCAACTATGGGGTCTTTTTTGCGTGTAAATGTTTTATACAAGTCGCTTGATACATTGTTAAAGGAGGCTAATTTGTTGGAGATTCCAATATATGGAGCAGCATTAAATGGTGAGAATTTATATTCAACGGTAAATCTTGATAAAGGAATAATTGTGTTGGGAAATGAGTCAAAGGGTATTTCAAACGAAATACTAAAATTATGCAGTACTAAAATATCTATTCCTTGTTTTTCTACAGATTCCAATAGTGGCCCTGATTCTTTAAATGTTGCAGTTGCAGCAGGTATTATTTGTTCGGAGTTTAACCGAAGAAACATTAAAATGAATGAGTAATGGAATTGTTTAAAGAAGCACTTCTTATAAAATATACTACCCCCGTTTATGCAATTTTAATTGGCATTGAAATGGGAATGAGTTATATCCACAACAAGCATTATTATACAGTAAAGGATACCTTTACCAACGTTTATCTCTCTGTATTGAATTTAGCTTTGGATGTGTTAGTAAGGGTATTTTGCTTGTTTGTATTAAACTTCTTTTTTCAATATCATTTTTTTGAAATTCAAAACATATATGCTTATTGGATTTTTTTATTTGTGCTGCAGGATTTAGCCTTTTACTTTCAACACAGAGTAGATCATTTCAGTAGGTTTTTTTGGGCGGTTCACGTTACACACCATTCTTCCGATTATTTTAATTTAACAACAGGTTTTCGCTCTTCTGTTTTCCAACCGCTGTATCGTTATATATATTTTATACCACTTGCACTTTTTGGATGCGAACCGATGGATATTATGTTGATGTATTCTGCAACACAGATATATGGAATTCTTATACACACTCAATATATTAACAAGCTTGGCTTTTTAGAATATTTTTTAGCAACACCTTCACACCATAGGGTGCATCACGCATCCAATATTAAATACCTCGACAAAAATATGGGGATGGTGTTGATTATTTGGGATAAAATATTTGGCACCTTTCAAAAGGAAGATGATACGGAAACTATAAAGTATGGATTAACAAAAAAATTGCAAGAACCACATCACCCTATTCATATAGTATTCCACGAATGGAAAGGCATTGTAAGTGATATGAAAAGGAAACTTCCTCTGAAAATAAAGTTGGCCTATTTATTTATGCCTCCTGGTTGGAGTCACGATGGAAGTACTAAAACATCAAAACAATTGCGTGAAGAAGAGTTGAATAAAAAGCAACGAAATGAGAAAGAATAGAATTCTGTTTCACATTTTTTTCTTTTTGTTCTTTTCTACCATCAGGGTTTTTGGACAGCAACCTGCCCCGCTCAATGATATAAATGTAGTGATACACCAAGAAACCTTGAATAAGTTGGTTACTGCTTTGGGCGAGGTGAAAGGAAATTCTGAATACGATTTTATGTTTATGACTTGGCATTATCAATGGAGTGTATTGAAATCTGTTTTTGAGTTAATGCCCGGCAAAGCCAATTTTATATCAGATGTAAAAGTGGATGTAGGTCCATTCTCATATTCTTCCAAAGTGAACGGCAATGTGGACGTTACTTACGATATGAAAACCAATTTAATAAGTGTAAAGGTAAAAGAAGCGGTGTTTGAATTATATACTGTAATTTTCGGAAAAAAATTTCATATCAAGGATATTAATCTTGCCGACTATTATCAAACACCTTTTACTTTTGAAGGCCCTATGAGTATTGAAACAGAGATGGAGTTTGCGATGCCTGATAATACCTTGAAAAAATTGTACGCACGACCTACAAATTGTATTTTAACTGTACAAGATAAAAAGATAGTAGTTGCTTCCGAAATTGATTTTTTTGATAAATCAATGTATCAAATTAAAAAGTAAAATTAAACAGTCACTTTGCTTTTATAGATACTCCTAACAAATTTTTTTATTGCTTTTAAGCAATCTTGTTTTGCCTCTAAATAACTCATATGACCTGAATTTTCCAATACCAACACCTGCGATTTTTCGGGCAAATAGAATTGCTCTTTTAAACTTTGGAACGTAACTGTTTTGTCTTTTTTTCCTGCAATAAATAACACCGGATATTGAGCAAATTTAATAATAACTTCTCTGTCCATTCTTATTTTCATTCCCTCTAAGCCTGCAATAATTCCTTGCTTAGGAAGCGAGCTTGCTTCTTCAAGTAAATCCTCAATTTCGTTTTTTAATAATGGTACATACTCTTTTGTAAATAAATTAGGGATAACCTCTTTGATATACTTTTTATGATTTCTTTTAACAACAACTATAGCTCTTTCTCGTTCTGATTTTTTTTCTTCGCTGTCTGCTGATGCCGTTGAATTAAACAATCCTAAGCCTTTTACATTGTCAGGATACATCTCTGCGAATGCCAAGGCCACATATCCACCCATTGAATGACCAATGATAATGTACTTGCGTAAATTCAGTTTGTTTAAAACAGCTTTAACATATTCAGCCATCTGCTCCATTGTATGGATATAGCCATTGCAATTTGAATCACCGTGGCCAAGCAAATCAATGCATATTACTCGGTATTGTTTCGCTAGTTTGTTTTGGTATTCTGTCCAAATAGCCGATGTTTCAAGAAAACCGTGAAGTAGCACAATAACCCTGCCTTTTCCTTTGTCGGAAAAAGCGATTTCTGTATTTTTAAAAGTGATGTATTTTTTCACCTTTGTGCAAATTATTTTGCCATCAAGGCTTCAATTTCATCAGCTTCAATCGGTATGTTTGCCATTAAATCAACAGGGCCTTTTTTCGTTATTAGAATATCGTTTTCCAAACGAATTCCCAAGTTTTCCTCCGGAATATATATTCCCGGTTCGCAGGTGAAAACCATCCCATCTTCAAACGATCGGAAACGACTTCCTACATCGTGAACATTTAATCCTAAGAAGTGGGAAGTTCCGTGCATAAAATATTTTTTATACAAGGGAGCATCCGGATTTTGTTTTGCAACATCAGCTTTGTTTAATAAGCCCAGGTTTATCAATTCATTTTCCATTAGTTTACCTACTTCTTTGTGATAATCGGTAATATTATTCCCTATCACTAACATATTGGTAGCTGCTCGCATCACCCTTAACACAGCATTGTAAACATCTTTTTGCCTTTTGGTAAACTTTCCACTTACCGGTAGGCATCGTGTTAAATCACTTGTATAATTGGCATATTCAGCAGCCACATCCAATAATAATACATCGCCACTTTTACATTCTCTGTTATTTTCGGTATAGTGTAAAACGCAAGCGCTCGCACCCGAAGCAATGATAGGTCCATAAGCGAATCCGTTGGAACGGTTTCTAATAAATTCGTGAATCAACTCAGCCTCTATTTCATATTCCATAACACCCGGCTTTACAAAGCCCAATAGTCTACGAAAGCCTTTTTCGGTAATGTTACAAGCTTGTTGCATTAAATCAACCTCGTAGGAAGATTTTATGGCTCTCAAGTCGTGCATAATGGGTGCCGAACGATAGTAGTTGTGCAAAGCGTAACGCTGTTTACACCAATTAATAAATCGAGCATCACGTGTTTCTACATCGATTGTTGCACGGGTATGTTCGTTGGTGTTTAAATATATGTTTTCTGCTTCAGCCATCAATGCATTGAAAATGGTATTGAACTGACTTAACCAATATATTTTCTTTATTCCTGATGTGGCAGTAGCCTCTTCCTTTGTGTACTTGTGTCCTTCCCAAACAGCAATGTGTTCATTTGTTTCACGTAAAAACAGAATCTCACGGTGCATTTCTTCTTTCGCATCCGGAAACAATACCAGAATACTTTCTTCTTGATCGATACCCGATAAATAGAAAATATCGGCACTTTGAATAAAAGCCATCGTCCCATCTGCACTTGTGGGCATTATATCGTTGGAGTTAAATACCGAAATGGAATTCGATTTTATTTTCTTTGCATACCTTTTACGGTTATCGATAAAAAGTTGTTGATTAATTGCAGTGTATTTCATACAATTTGTTTATTTGTCTAACACACCAAAGTTAGGATTTTGTTTCGATCAAAAAAATGCAGAAAAATATTGATGGGATTAATTGGAGTATTTGCGGGTATTTGTAGGTATTCGTTGTGCCAGAAGATTTTCCGCTTTTTATTTAGAAGTAATTTAAATTGCTTTATACTATTGAAAAGTTCAAAGGGATTTTTACATTTGTAGAACAAAATAAAACAAAAGTTCAAATACTATATGGCCAACTTCTTACAGTCTTCTCTCGGAAAAAAATTACTAATGAGTATTACGGGTTTATTTTTAATATCCTTTTTAGTTGTACACTGTTTCTTAAATTCTTTCATTTTTTTTTAATGATGGAGGAGTGATGTTCAATGAAGGTGCTGAGTTTATGGCTCATAACCCTGTTATTAGAACAATGGAAATTGTTTTGTTCATTGGTATTATTCTTCACATTGTACAAGCCTTAATACTGACTTTGCAAAATCAAAAAGCGCGACCAATTAAGTATGCAGTACAAAATGGAGCTGCTAATAGCAATTGGTATTCACGCTCAATGGGACTTTTAGGCACATTAATTTTAATGTTTTTAATTATTCACTTAAAGCATTTTTGGTATGTAAGCCGATTGACTGATGAAATAACCAGTGGCGAAGAAACCTTGTATGGAGAAATGATAGAAGTTTTTGAAAATCCAATGATAGTATTGTTGTATGTGCTTGCAATGTTTTCTTTGGGGTACCATTTGTTGCACGGTTTTCAATCTGCTTTTCAGTCCTTGGGATTAAATCACAAAAAGTACAGCCCATTGATAGCGGCAATTGGATTTTGGTTTTCAATCATTGTTCCTTTCATTTTTGCGATGATGCCCATTTCAATTTATTTCGGTTTGATAAAATAGAAAGTTTTAGAAAAATATATGTCAAAAATAGATAGTAAAATTCCGGAAGGAAACTTAGAACAGAAGTGGAGTAAATACAAATCCACTGTTGCTTTGGTAAATCCTGCCAACAAACGTAGTCTGGAGATTATAGTTGTTGGTTCGGGCCTTGCAGGGTCGTCCGCTGCAGCCTCATTAGCCGAGATGGGCTATAAAGTGAAAGTGTTTTGTTTTCAAGATTCTCCACGAAGAGCTCACTCGATAGCTGCTCAAGGTGGAATTAATGCAGCAAAAAATTATCAGAACGATGGTGACAGCACCTATCGTTTGTTTTACGATACAATTAAAGGAGGCGATTACAGAGCCCGCGAAGGAAATGTTCACCGCTTGGCTGAAGTGAGTGCGAATATTATTGATCAGTGCGTGGCACAAGGTGTTCCTTTGGCACGTGAATACGGTGGAATGTTGAGTAATCGTTCTTTTGGCGGTACACAAGTACAACGTACTTTTTATGCAGCGGGTCAAACTGGTCAGCAATTGTTATTAGGAGCTTATAGCGCATTAGAACGTCAAGTTGGTTTAGGAGCGGTTGAAATGTATTCGCGTCACGAAATGTTAGATGTGGTTATTATAGATGGTAAGGCAAGAGGTATTATTGCTCGTGATTTAGTGAGCGGAAAGTTAGAACGTCATTTTGGTCACGCTGTGTTATTGTGTACCGGTGGATATGGTAACGTGTTTTATTTGTCTACCAACGCTATGGGCAGTAACGTTACTGCAGCTTGGAAAGCGCATAAAAAGGGTGCTTTTTTCGGCAATCCTTGTT
>CAIMGI010000071.1 GCA_903840505.1 uncultured Bacteroidota bacterium | reverse complement strand
GCTAGAAGCTTAGGTTTAACCGTAACAGGCGAGTCTCCTTTAAAGAAATAAGTATAACACAGGTGGAGTCTTATTAAATTAGGACGCTTGAACACCGTAAATTAACTAAAATGGCAAAAAATTCAAAAAACAGAAAAGCAGCTTTAGCGAAAGTAGATTTAACAAAATCATATACGCTTTCTGATGCTTCTAAATTAGTAAAAGAAATCACTACAGTTAAGTTTGACGCATCAGTTGATGTTAGTGTACGTTTGGGAGTAGATCCTAAAAAAGCAAATCAAATGGTGAGAGGTATTGTTACTTTACCTCACGGTACAGGAAAAAAAGTGCGTGTGTTGGTTTTGTGTACTCCTGATAAAGAGGAGGAAGCAAAAGCTGCCGGTGCTGATTTTGTTGGTTTAGATGAATACATTGAGAAAATAAAAGGTGGTTGGACAGATGTGGATGTAATTATCACTATGCCGGCTATTATGGGTAAAGTAGGTGCTTTGGGTAAAGTATTAGGACCAAGAGGTTTGATGCCAAATCCAAAAACAGGTACTGTTACTGTTGATGTTGCAAAAGCTGTAAATGAAGTAAAAGCAGGTAAAATCGACTTTAAGGTAGACAAGCAAGGAATCATCAGTGCTTCTATCGGAAAAGTTTCTTTTGATGCCGATAAAATTACTGAAAATGCAAATGAGTTGTTGCAGTCTATTGTGAAACTTAAGCCATCTGCTTCAAAAGGAGTTTATTTACTTAGCGTTTATATGTCAAGTTCAATGAGTCCTGGTGTTAAAGTAGATTTTAAATAAGCATTATTAGTATATTGAAAATTAAAGTTTTATATATTGAAACTTAAAAATAAAAAATGAAAAAAGACGAAAAAAATCAGTTGATAGACAACTTGACTGAGCAACTTATAAATAACCCCGATTTTTATTTGGCTGATACTTCCGGACTTACTGTTGAGAAAATTAACAGTTTTAGAAGAAAGTGTTTTGAATCCAATATTAAGATGGTGGTGGTTAAAAATACCTTATTGGTAAAAGCTCTTGAAAGAACTAAAAAGGATTATCAAGGTATTGATAGTTCAATAAAAGGACCAATTTCGGTATTGTTTAGTGAATCAACCAGTGCACCCGCTAAGTTAATTAAGGAGTTTCGTAAGGCAACAGATAAACCTGCTTTAAGAGCTGCTTTCTTAGAAGATTGCTTATATGTTGGCGATAATCAATTGGATACGTTGGCAAGCATCAAATCTAAAAATGAGCTTATCGGTGAAATTATCGGATTGCTTCAATCTCCTGCTAAAAATGTTGTTTCTGCGCTTAAATCAAGTGGAGGCAAATTGGCGGGAATCATTAAAACATTATCCGATAAAAAAGAATAAACTATCTATTTAGATAAAGAATTAAATAATTATAAATCAAACAATTAAATTAGTAAATAACAATTAAATAATAAATAAAAATGGCAGACTTAAAAGCTTTCGCAGAACAACTAGTTAACCTTACAGTAAAGGAAGTTAACGAATTAGCAACTATCTTAAAAGATGAGTATGGAATTGAACCGGCAGCAGCTGCAGTAGCAGTAGCAGCAGGTGGTGGTGCATCAGCAGGTGGAGCTGAAGCAAAAACATCTTTTGATGTTATCTTGAAAAGTGGTGGTGCTCAAAAATTAGCGGTAGTAAAATTGGTTAAGGACTTAACTGGTCTTGGCTTAAAAGAAGCTAAGGATTTAGTTGATGGCGCTCCAAAACCGGTAAAAGAAGGTGTATCTAAAGAAGATGCTGAAGGATTAAAGAAACAATTAGAAGAAGCAGGAGCAGAGGTTGAGATTAAATAAGCGTCTTATATATTAAACAATAAGGCAATAGGCTCCCGAAATCGGGGGTCTATAGCCGTTTGTTGTTAGATGTAATTAACTTGTATTTAATCATTTAAAACCTTTTCACCTTGGCTATATCTACTAAAAAAAACCAGCGCATTAGTTTTGCTTCAACAAAAAGTCAAATTGATTACCCCGACTTTTTGGATGTTCAACTAAAATCATTTCAGGATTTTTTCCAATTGGAAACAACACCTGAAAATCGTCAAAACGAGGGATTATTTAAAGTTTTCGCAGAAAACTTCCCAATATCGGATGCCCGAAACAATTTTGTGTTAGAGTTTCTTGATTATTTTGTGGATCCTCCACGATATTCTATTGAGGAATGTATACAAAGAGGTTTAACTTATAGCGTTCCGCTTAAAGCAAAACTGAAATTATATTGTACCGATCCTGAACATGAGGATTTTGAAACAATTATACAGGATGTATATTTAGGAACAATACCTTATATGACTCCCAAAGGTACTTTTTGTATCAATGGAGCTGAGCGTGTTATTGTTTCTCAATTACACCGTTCACCGGGTGTGTTTTTTGGACAAAGTCGCCACGCAAACGGAACAAAACTTTATTCAGCAAGGATTATACCTTTCAAGGGTTCTTGGATAGAGTTCGCAACCGACATCAACAATGTGATGTATGCATACATCGATCGTAAGAAAAAGTTACCTGTAACTACATTGCTTCGTGCCATTGGTTTCGAAAGCGATAAGCAAATACTTGAAATTTTTGGTTTGGCTGATGAGTTTAAAGTTACCAAAACCGGAATCAAAGCATCAATAGGACGTAAATTAGCGGCACGTGTTTTAAAAACGTGGATCGAAGATTTCGTTGATGAGGATACTGGTGAGGTTGTTTCTATTGAGCGTAACGAGGTTATTATTGACCGCGAAACGATTTTAGAGAAAGAACACCTTGATTTAATTCTTGAGGCAGACGTAAAATCTATCATATTACACAAGGAAGATGTAAATTCAGCTGATTATGCTATTATTTACAATACCTTACAAAAAGATACTTCAAACTCCGAAAAAGAGGCTGTTGAGCATATCTATCGCCAGTTGCGTAATGCTGAACCACCTGATGAGGAAACAGCAAGAGGTATTATCGATAAATTGTTTTTCTCTGACAAACGATATGATTTAGGTGAAGTAGGTCGTTTCAGAATCAACAAAAAATTGAAAATGGATACTCCTCCCGATACGAAAGTATTGACAAGAGAAGATATTATCGCCATTATTAAATACCTAATAGAGTTAATCAACTCTAAAACGGATGTGGATGATATAGATCACCTTTCAAACAGAAGGGTTAGAACCGTTGGTGAGCAATTGTACGCACAGTTTGGCGTAGGTTTGGCTCGTATGGCACGTACCATTCGTGAACGTATGAACGTTCGTGATAATGAGGTGTTCACGCCAACCGATTTGATCAATGCTAAAACATTGTCATCGGTTATCAACTCGTTCTTTGGAACAAATCAGTTATCTCAATTTATGGATCAAACCAATCCTCTTGCAGAAATCACGCACAAGCGTAGACTTTCGGCACTAGGGCCAGGCGGTTTATCCAGAGAAAGAGCCGGATTTGAGGTACGTGACGTTCACTACACTCACTACGGACGTTTATGTACAATTGAAACACCGGAAGGACCGAACATTGGTTTGATTTCTTCGCTTTGTGTATATGCTAAAATAAATAAACTTGGATTCATTGAAACGCCATACCGTACTGTTACGAATGGAAAAGTGGATATTAAAAAGGATATTATTTATTTAAGTGCCGAAGAAGAAGGTGCAAAAACAATAGCACAAGCCAATATTGATATCAACGAAAAAGGTGATTTCCTTACTCAACGTGTGAAAGCGCGTTACGAAGGAGATTTTCCTGTTGTTGAACCAGAAAAAATCGATTTGATGGACGTTGCTCCAAACCAAATTGCTTCGATAGCCGCTTCGTTAATTCCTTTCTTGGAACACGATGATGCTAACCGTGCTTTGATGGGTTCGAATATGCAACGTCAAGCGGTTCCGCTTATGCGTCCGGAAGCTCCAATTGTTGGAACTGGTTTAGAACCATTGGTAGCAAGAGATTCTCGTGTGTTAATTAACGCTGAAGGTGAGGGTGTGGTTGAGTACGTTGATGCAAACGAAATTGTTATCAAATACAACAGAACAGAAATGGAGAAATTGGTGAGTTTTGATGAGGATTCAAAAACTTACAAGCTAACCAAATTCCGCAAAACCAACCAAAGTACTTGTGTAAACCTTAAACCGATTGTGGCAAAAGGCGAAAAAGTTACCAAAGGACAGGTTTTGTGTGAAGGATATGCAACTCAAAACGGAGAGTTGGCACTTGGAAGAAACCTGAAAGTGGCATTTATGCCTTGGAAAGGTTATAACTTTGAGGATGCTATCGTTATTTCTGAAAGAGTTGTAAGAGAAGATATTTTTACTTCCATTCACGTGGATGAGTATACTTTAGAGGTGCGCGACACAAAACGTGGTTTAGAGGAGTTAACATCCGATATTCCAAACGTAAGTGAAGAGGCTACTAAGGACTTAGACCAAAACGGTATTATCCGTGTAGGTGCTGAAGTAAAAGAAGGTGATATACTTATTGGAAAAATTACGCCAAAAGGTGAAACCGATCCTTCTCCGGAAGAAAAATTATTGAGAGCTATCTTTGGTGACAAAGCTGGAGATGTTAAGGATGCTTCGTTGAAGGCACCTCCATCATTGAAAGGTATTGTTATTGAAAAGCAATTGTTTTCACGCGTTGTGAAAGATAAAAAGACAAAAGCTGATGAGAAAGCGGTTGTTGCAAAAATCGATGAGGAACACGCAAAAGAAGAAGCTGCTCTTAAAAACAAATTGGTTGACAAATTATTTGTACTCGTAAACGGAAAAACATCACAAGGTGTAGTAAACAAGTACAAAGAAAATGCGATCGCTAAAGGAGTTAAGTTTACTCAAAAAATACTGTTAGGGGTTGATTACCACGATGTGAATTTAACAAAGTGGACAACCGATAAAGACACCAACGACCAAATTAAAACCTTAATACACAATTACACCATTAAGTCGAAAGATTTATTGGGTACGTATAAGCGTAAAAAGTTTGCGCTAACAGTAGGAGATGAGCTTCCAACAGGTATTATTCAATTGGCTAAGGTTTACATCGCTAAAAAGCGTAAGCTTAAAGTAGGTGATAAAATGGCTGGTCGTCACGGTAACAAGGGTATTGTAGCCCGTATTGTACGTGATGAGGATATGCCGTTCCTTGAAGATGGAACTCCTGTCGATATCGTTCTTAATCCACTGGGTGTACCTTCTCGTATGAACCTTGGACAAATTTATGAAACTGTATTGGCTTGGGCCGGACAAAAATTAGGACAAAAATTCTTTACGCCTATTTTTGATGGCGCTACTATTGACGATATCAATAAATATACTGACGAAGCAGGATTGCCACGTTTTGGAAGAACATTCCTTTGCGATGGTGGTACAGGTGAGAGATTTGACCAACCGGCTACTGTAGGTATTATTTATATGTTGAAATTAGGACATATGGTGGATGATAAAATGCACGCACGTTCTATCGGACCATACTCACTTATTACACAACAACCTTTGGGCGGTAAAGCTCAGTTTGGTGGTCAGCGTTTTGGTGAGATGGAGGTTTGGGCTATTGAAGCATTTGGTGCAGCTAATATATTACAGGAAATACTTACGGTTAAATCGGATGATGTTATTGGTAGAGCAAAAGCTTACGAGGCTATTGTGAAAGGCGATAACATACCAACTCCGGGAATACCTGAGTCGTTCAATGTATTGTTGCACGAGTTAAGAGGTTTAGGCTTAAACATTGAAATGGAATAATGCCGTACAATTTTAAGTCATAAGTAATTATACACTAATAGTTAAAAAAACTCTATATAAATGAACTTTAGACGCGATATTAAAGTAAAAAGTAATTTCTCTAAAATTACCATCAGCTTGGCTTCGCCCGAATCCATTCTTGATCGTTCTAGTGGAGAAATTTTAAAGCCTGAAACAATTAATTACCGTACCTATAAGCCCGAAATGGGTGGTTTATTCTGCGAAAGAATATTCGGACCGGTAAAAGATTGGGAATGTGCTTGTGGTAAATACAAAAGAATACGGTATAAAGGCATTGTTTGCGACCGTTGTGGTGTTGAAGTAACTGAAAAGAAAGTTCGTAGAGAGCGTATGGGGCACATCCAATTGGTTGTACCTGTTGCACACATCTGGTATTTCCGTTCATTGCCTAATAAAATTGGTTATTTACTAGGTTTACCTACTAAAAAGCTTGATTCTATTATTTACTATGAAAGATATGTAGTAATTCAACAAGGTGCTTCCGATAAAATTTATTTAGAGTTCCTTTCAGAGGAAGAGTATTTGAATGTATTGGAAACATTGCCAAAAGAAAATCAACACCTAGACGATAATGACCCTAACAAGTTTATCGCTAAAATGGGTGCTGAGGCATTGTACGAATTGTTGCAACGATTGAAATTGGATGAATTGTCTTACGACCTAAGACACAAAGCAAGTACAGAAACTTCACAACAACGTAAAACAGAAGCCTTAAAACGTTTATCTGTTGTTGAATCTTTCCGTCAGGCAAACGAGCGTATCGTTAACCGCCCTGAGTGGATGATTGTGAAAGTGGTACCTGTTATTCCACCTGAATTACGTCCATTGGTTCCTTTGGATGGTGGCCGTTTTGCGACTTCCGATTTGAATGACTTATACAGACGTGTTATTATTCGTAACAACCGTTTAAAACGATTGATGGAGATTAAAGCTCCCGAAGTAATTTTACGTAACGAAAAGCGTATGTTACAGGAGTCGGTTGATTCATTGTTCGATAACTCACGTAAATCAAATGCCGTTAAAACGGAATCAAACCGACCATTGAAATCACTTTCCGATTCATTGAAAGGTAAACAAGGTCGTTTCCGTCAAAACCTATTGGGTAAACGTGTGGATTATTCAGCACGTTCGGTAATTGTCGTTGGACCTGAATTGAAATTACACGAGTGCGGATTGCCAAAAGATATGGCAGCAGAGTTATTCAAACCATTCATCATTCGTAAAATGATTGAAAGAGGTGTGGTTAAAACTGTTAAATCTGCAAAGAAAATAGTTGACAGAAAAGATGCCATTGTGTGGGATATATTGGAGAATATTTTAAAAGGACATCCTGTTCTTTTAAACCGTGCCCCAACATTGCACAGACTGGGTATACAAGCATTCCAACCGAAATTAATTGAAGGAAAAGCAATTCAGTTGCATCCTTTAACATGTACTGCGTTTAACGCGGATTTTGATGGGGATCAAATGGCGGTGCATTTACCATTGGGTAACGCTGCTATCATTGAGGCTCAAACATTGATGTTGGCTTCTCATAATATTCTTAACCCTGCAAATGGTTCTCCTATTACCATTCCTTCACAGGATATGGTGCTTGGTCTTTATTATATGACCAAAGGAAGAAAAACAGATAAGGATCTTGTGGTAAGAGGTGAAGGTTCACGATTCTATTCTCCGGAAGAAGTTATTATTGCTTTGAACGAGAAACAAATTGACTTGCACGCCCACATCAAAGTAAAATTAAATGTAAAAGAGAATGGTGTTTTGGTAAATAAACTTACTGAAACTACAGTTGGTAGAGTATTGTTTAATCAGGTTGTACCAGCAGAGTTTGGGTACATCAATGAATTGCTTACTAAAAAATCTTTGAGAGAGATTATTGGTAACATCTTAAAACAATGCGGTGTTGCAAAAACAGCCAAGTTCTTGGATGATATGAAAGACCTAGGATTTAAAATGGCATTCCGTGGAGGATTGTCCTTTAACTTAGGCGATGTTATTGTTCCTGCAGAGAAAGGTAAAATGATTACTGATGCGGATGCGCAAGTAGTAGAAGTAATGAATAACTACAATATGGGTTTCATTACCAACAACGAGCGTTACAACCAAATTATTGATATTTGGACGCATACCAACTCACGTTTAACAAAACGTGTAATGGATCAGTTGATTACCGACAAGCAAGG
>CAIMGI010000070.1 GCA_903840505.1 uncultured Bacteroidota bacterium | reverse complement strand
GCATCATCAGGTTGGAGGCGATTATTACGATTTTATTCGTTTAAATGAGAATGAGGTTGCTTTTTGTATTGCCGATGTGTCAGGAAAAGGAGTTTCGGCTGCTTTGTTGATGGCAAACTTTCAGGCAAATTTACGTGCCCTTTTTAAAACAACTTCATCCTTAAATGAAATTGTAACTGACCTTAACAGATTGGTAAACGAAAATGCAAAAGGAGAAAAATTTATTACCCTCTTTATCGCAAAATACAATTATGTAACACGTGTGCTTACCTACATCAATGCTGGACATAATCCCCCTGTATTGGTCTATAAAAACACCTCACTTTTTCTTACAACGGGTTGTATAGGTTTGGGTATGTTGGATGATATTCCTAAAATGCGAGAAGGTATCATCACGATTAATCCTTCAACTGTTTTGGTATGTTATACCGATGGTTTAACGGAACAAGATAATGATGCGAATGAAGAATTTGGAATGGAGAGTTTGAAGAACATTGTATTGAAAAAATCCTTAGGTGGAATGAATGAATTAAACAACCATACCATATTTGTGCTGAATAAATTTAAACAAGGAAAAAATTATATTGACGATATTGCCTTGCTGAGTTGTAAGTTCCTATAGTATTTATCATTTTTATTTTTTGAGTATTAATTTAAACAGGATTAAGATTTCTGTTCAATAAAAAATTATTTTTGCAGTATGGATCAATCGAAAAACAGAACTGAACTAAGTGAATTGGGTGAATTTGGACTTATAAAACACCTTACCAGAAATATTAAAATAAAGCAGAAAACTTCAGTAAGGGGTATTGGTGATGATGCTGCGGTGGTAGAATATAAAAACAAGCAGACACTTATTACCACCGATATGTTGGTGGAAGGTGTACACTTTGATTTGATGTATACTCCTTTAAAACACTTGGGTTATAAATCGGTTGTAGTTAACCTTTCAGACATTGTTGCGATGAACGGAACACCTGCACAAATAACAGTTGGTATTGCCATATCGAATCGCTTTTCGGTAGAAGCCTTGGAAGAGTTGTATGATGGAATGTTACTAGCTTGTGATAAATACAATGTTGATTTGATTGGTGGCGATACAACGTCATCGAACTCCGGATTGGTGATAAGTATTACCGCAATAGGTTATGCCGATAAGGATGAGATAGTATATAGAAATACAGCCAAAGAAAACGACTTAATAGTAGTTTCTGGCGACTTGGGTGGTGCTTATGTCGGACTACAATTATTGGAAAGAGAAAAGCAGGTTTTTAAAGCAAATCCCAATATTCAGCCTGATTTGGAAGGAAATGATTACATCATTGAAAGGCAGTTGAAACCAGAAACGCGAAGCGATATATTGGAATTGCTGAAAGAGCTAAAAGTAAAACCTACTTCAATGATTGATATTTCAGACGGATTGTCTTCGGAAATACTACACATCTGCAATCAGTCGGAAGTTGGTTGTAGCATATATGAAGAAAAAATTCCCATTGATCCAACTACCATAAATATGGCAAAGGAATTTACATTGGACCCAACCGTTTGTGCCTTGAGTGGAGGAGAAGATTATGAATTACTCTTCACAGTAGATATTGGTGATTACGATAAAATAAAAGGAAACCCAAGTCTAACCGTTATAGGTCATATTACAAATAAAAGTTCGGGAGTAAATTTGGTTGCACGTAGTGGAGCATTGTATCCTGTAACTGCGCAAGGCTGGGATTCGTTACTGAATAAGGAGGAAGAGGTTTAATTCTTTTATTTCTCTGCTGCAAAAAGTTTTTTTCCGTAAGCTAGCAAGGCCGCCTCCGTACTTTTAAAGTCTAAAGAACTAGTGTCTAGAAGTTTGTCGTTATTTTTCCACGCAATTAATTGCCCATCCTTTAGATAGCATTTCTCGCTATTGATTACTTTGTTTGTTGTTTTATCTGTCCATATTGTTTGAGTATAGATGAATTCTCCATTAGAAAAATACCATTCAACATTTTTATTTGCATCTGTGTCTCGATAATAAACAGTAATAAGTTTTAGTTCATTACCATCTTTGTAAACATATCTGTTACCGGTACTATCTTTAACCTGTTCATCTTTAAGGTACTTACCTAAATTGTTTTGAATTTCTTTCGTTGCCTTCTCAATGTTGGCAATTTTCTCTGTTTCTGTTTGCGAATAAACAACCTGTATTATTGCAAAACTAATTAAGGCGGTTAATATATATTTTTTCATACTAACTAATATTTTTACTTGGTTCTCTCCAAAGCAAAACTCTTCAATTGTGTATAAATGCTATTTTTATCTGATAATAGTCCAATTATTTCTTTGTTTTCATTATAACCTTCTTTTCGGATGGTTACCATGTATTTTTTATCGGCAGGTAATGTAAAAAAGTACTCTCCAGTTTCGCCATTGCTCATTGTTTTAGCAACCTCTTCACCTGTTTCGGTTGTAACAATAACTTCAGCATCTAAAAACTGACCTTCGTTGGCATTGGTAATGTTTCCTTTCAAAATAGAAAGCACTGCAATATTTGAAGGGTTGAATTTTTTGTTACGCGCATCTTTCTCCATAATGTTATAACGACTCAAATCAATTTTAAAAATATCCCTCTCTCCCATGCCTTTTAAGCTATAGGTGTCATAATAACCTGTCTTGTTATCAGCGCTAAGTGTAAAATGAACATCATCGTCTACAGTATTTATTGGGTATCCGATATTTTCCGGTACGCCCCATTGTCCATTTTCATATACCGATTTAAAGATATCATATCCACCAATTGAATTATGACCTCTAGAACTAAAAAACAATGTTTTACCATCGGGATGAATGAAACAAGATACTTCATCTTCTATTGTATTGATAGTTGGTCCTATATTTTGAGGTAAGCCCCATTCTGTTTTATTTATTTTTTTAATCACATAAATGTCACCGTTTCCAACGCCACCTTTACGTTCACTTACAAAATAAAGTGTGTTTCCGTCTGCCGAAAGGCTGGCAGAACTCTCAAAATAAGAAGAGTTAATAGCAGGACCGATATTTTTAGGTGCTCCCCATTTTCCGTTTGTGCTCATTTTTGAAACAAAAATATCACCACTTTGTGTATTGTCGTTGTTACGGTAAACAAAAATTTCTTTTCCGCTTGGTGCAATGTTTAAGCAGGCATCGTGTCCTTCTGTATTTAGTGAACCACGCGCAGGTTCTGCTTCATTCCAAGTTCCCGTTTTTTCATCCAATGTTGAAATATAAATGTCTTCAAAGTATTTATAATCGCCTTCCACATCAATCATTCCACCTTTGGTATCCGCTCTGCGTGAAGTAAAAATAAGTGTTTTACCATCTGCCGCAACAGAAGGAGCATAGTCATCATTCACCGAATTAATTTCTTCTCCCATATTGCTGATAGTAACATCAACAGGGTTAGCCATCATTTCTTTGGCGAGAGTACATTGCTCAATGAAAGTAACCACATCGCTGTTTTTTAGTTGATTCGCATTTAATTTTGCTTTGTATATTCCATATTCTTCCAATGCCTTGTCAATATTGCCATACGTGTGGTATGAACGACCCAATGATAAGTGTATATCTTTGAATTTTGCAGGATTTATTTTTTGCGCGGCTTCAAAATATTTTACTGCTTCGGGAATATTGTTTAAGCCTAAATAACATTCACCAATACGGTAATTTAATCCACCATCTTTTTGGTTTTTAGTATAAACTTCATTGTATAATGTGAGTGCTCCACTAAAATCACGGTTGTCTAATTTGCCTTTGGCTGTAAGCAATTTATATTGGTCGGCAATTTTATCTTTTGTTTTATAACTGCTTGATTCAGCTTGTTCAATTTTTTCTTTTTCATTGTCGTTTTGTTGAGCAAGAGCATTGAATGCAAAAACGCTTAACGATAAAATAATAAGATAGGTGAAAAGATTTTTCATAATGCCAAAATGAGTTTGAAAGGCAAAGGTAATTTTTTTACTCGAATAATTTCAATACCAATGCAATACGAATTTAAACCGGGTCTACATCCACAACTAAACGTACCATTTTATGCTCGTTATGTGTTTTAAAGCCGATAAGTACATCGTTAATAAACTGTTTTGATTTGGTGGTAGAGGATTCTCGTTCAATTTTGAGTAAGATGGTTTTATGGTATGCATTTCTAATTCTTGCCACCATTGGAAATTCAGGCCCCAATACCCTTTTGCCGAAAAAGGTGCGAAGTTCAGCCGCTAAATAGGCTGCCGAACTATTCACTTGCTCAATGTTTTTATGTACAGTTGTTATTTTTATAAGTCGGTAAAAAGGTGGGTAGTGGTAGTTTTTTCTTTCGTTTAACTGCTCATTATACATGGTAATGTAATCATTTGCGACTACTTGTTGCAATACCGATAAGGCAGGATTTGAACTTTGTATGATTACTTTTCCTTGTTTTTTCTTTCTTCCGGCTCTACCGCTTACTTGTGCCATCAATTGATAGCCATTTTCATAAGCTCTGAAGTCTGGAAAAGAAATAAGACTATCAGCATTTAACACACCCACTAAACTTACGTTGTTAAAGTCCAATCCCTTTGTAACCATTTGTGTCCCAACCAACACATCAATATTGTGTTCTTCAAAATCGTGTAATATTTGTTTGTATGCAAATTTCGAACGGGTGGTATCTAAATCCATTCTTCCAATGCGGGCTGTTGGAAAATAAATAGACAGTTCTTCTTCTATTTTTTCTGTTCCAAAACCGTGCATTTTTAATTCGGTGCTTCCGCAAGCACCACAAGTTTGAGGAGGTTTAATGGAGTATCCGCAATAATGGCAGCGTAGTAAATTACTTGCTTTGTGGTAGGTTAAACTAACATCGCATTGGGTACATTGTGGAACCCAGGCGCAGGTGCTGCATTCCAACATAGGAGCAAAGCCCCTGCGGTTTTGAAATAAAATTACTTGTTCTTTTTCATCGAGTGCCAGTTGAATACCATCCAACAGCGTTTTTGAAAAATGCGACTTCATTCTTTTTTTGCGCGCTTCCTCTTTCACATTAACTACTTCAATGATGGGCATTTTAACATCACCAAAGCGTTTGTGTAGTTCTACCAAACCATATTTTCCGTTAAGGGCATTGTAGTAGGTTTCTATGCATGGTGTTGCCGAACCCAATAGTACTTTTGCCTTGTGAATGTGTGCAAGATAAATACCTCCATCGCGTGCATTGTAGCGCGGTGCCGGGTTTTGTTGTTTGTATGAATTATCGTGTTCTTCGTCAATTATAATTAATCCTAAATTAGAAAAGGGTAAAAATAAGGAAGAACGTGCTCCTAACACAACCGAGTAGGGGACAGTGTCTGACGGTGATACACCCAATACATTGTTCCATATTTCAACACGCTCATTCTCGTTGAATTTGGAATGGTACACACCCACTTTATTGCCGAAGGAAATTTGCAGTCGGTTAATTATTTGTGTGGTAAGAGCTATCTCCGGTAGCAAGTAAAGAACCTGTTTGCCTTGTTGCAAGGTTTCTTCAATGAGTTTGATGTATATTTCCGTTTTACCACTCGAGGTAACACCGTGCAAAAGCGTCACATCCTTTTCTACAAAAAGTTGTTTTGTTTTTAAGAAAGCGGCTTCTTGTATTTCATTCAATTCCTTTATTTTGTTGCTGTCAATGCCTTTCTCTAATCTGCTTGTTTCATTGCTGACAAGTTCAAATACATTTTTTTTAACCAATGCATTTAGTGCTGTTTCCCCGGCATCACAGCTTTTTAGCAAGATACTTTTTTTGATGGAAGTATTCGATTCACTTTTTGATAAATGAATAAATGCCATCAACAGCTCTAGTTGTTTGT
>CAIMGI010000069.1 GCA_903840505.1 uncultured Bacteroidota bacterium | reverse complement strand
TGAAATACCCACCAAATATACAAAATAGTTGCTTTTGTATAACAAAAAAGGGGGCGAGTGTAAACCTCGCCCCCTTTTTCAATAATAAAAAATAAACTATTCTTTTACAATAGGCGCTGCTTCTATTACACGAAACTTTCTTGCTGCATCAAGCATTGCTTGAGCTTGTTCTTCAGTAAATATTTTATCTCCCTTTTTATCTTGGATTTCATAGGTAGTTTTACCTGCTTTTAATATATAATAAAAGTGGAATTCAGAATCCACTATTTTAGATTCGTATAACAAAGCATTATCTTCCTCAGTCGCATAACGCTGAAATTTATTTACTTCGTTGCCCGCAATATCCTTTTTTATTTGCTCCATATTTCCTTCCCCTTCCACTATGTCAATTTGGAATTCATTGCTACATTTTAAGCTGTAAGTTCCAGCAACGGAATTTTCAACAATTGGTTCACTGGGTGCAGTAACTACCATTGAAAGTCCGCTTTTAGTTAAATCATATTCACCGGGAGCCAATTTAACTTCATTGTCTTTTTTATCGCCACCGCCACAAGCACCTAAGAGTGTTGCACAAGAAACAGCAAGGAAGAAGAATATTTTTTTCATATTTTGATTTTTATTTTAATTAATATTGTGAGCAAATATATAAAACAATTTTACGTATGACACTTATTAAGGGAGATAAAGCTCCATTTTTTAAGCTTTTTAATTCCACAAAAAAGGAAATATCCGTGGATACTTTTAAGGGAAAAACACTTGTCGTTCACTTTTTCCCCCTTGCCTTTACAGGTACTTGTACGAAACAATTGTGCACATTACGCGATGACTTTTCATTTTATACAAATTTGAATGTTAATGTAGTTGGCATTTCGGTAGATTCATTGTTTGTTTTGAATAAATTCAAAGAAGAACAACAGTTAAACTTTGACTTGTTAAGTGATTTTAATAAGGAAGCATCGCTTGCTTATGGCGCGTTATACGATGAATTTATTTTTGGAATGAAAGGAGTTTCGAAAAGAGCAGCCTTTGTAATTGACAAAAACGGTATTATACAATATTCAGAAGTACTTGAAACGGCAGGAGATTTGCCTAATTTTGAAGCTATAAAAGAAGTGTTGAAAGCAATTAAATAAACGAAAAATGTTACGATCACATACCTGCGGAGAATTACGCGTTACACACCTTGGACAAACTGTTATCCTTAGCGGATGGGTGCAAGGAATTAGGGATAAAGGTTCCCTGCTATGGATTGATTTACGCGACCGCTATGGCATAACACAAATAACCATTGAAACGGAAAATGCTTCAGCGGAATTAGTAGCTTCTGCCAGAAGCTTGGGACGCGAATTTGTAATAAGTGTTACTGGCAAAGTGGCTGAACGCTATTCCAAATCAGACAAGATTGAAACAGGCGACATAGAAATTACTCCAGAGAAAATTACAGTATTAAATTCTGCAATTACTCCACCTTTTACTATTGAAGATGAAACCGATGGCGGAGATGATATACGTATGAAATATCGCTATTTGGATTTAAGAAGAAACTCAGTGCGTAAAAATTTAGAATTACGCCACCGAATAGCGATTGAGACACGTAATTATTTGGATAAATTAAATTTTTTAGAAGTAGAAACTCCTGTTTTGATTAAGTCGACACCCGAAGGTGCACGGGACTTTGTAGTACCTTCACGTATGAATCCGGGAGAATTTTATGCCCTACCACAATCGCCTCAAACCTTCAAACAATTATTGATGGTAGGGGGATTTGACCGCTATTATCAAATTGTAAAGTGTTTTAGAGATGAAGATTTACGAGCCGACAGACAACCTGAATTTACCCAAATAGATTGTGAAATGGCTTTTGTGGAACAGGAAGATATTTTGAATACGTTTGAAGGAATGGTGCGTCATTTATTCAAATCGGTAAAAGGAATTGACATTCCAGCACTTACGCGGATGACTTATGCAGACGCAATGAAATTTTATGGAAACGACAAGCCGGACATTCGCTTTGAAATGAAATTTATTAAATTAAATAATATTGTAAAAGGGAAAGATTTCAAGGTATTTGATGATGCACAACTGGTTGTTGGTATCTGTGCAAAAGGTGCGGCAGAATATACACGTAAACAATTGGATGAATTAACAGAATTTGTTAAACGTCCCCAAGTAGGTGCAACTGGCCTAGTATATGCAAGATATAATACAGACGGAACCATAAAATCATCGGTAGATAAATTTTATAACGAAGAAGAATTAAAAAAATGGGTGCTCGCATTTAATGCAAAGCCAGGTGATTTGATATTGATATTAGCAGGTGAAGAAAACAAAACCCGTAAAGCTTTATCGGAATTGCGTTTGGAAATGGGAACAAGACTCGGACTTCGTGATAAAAACACATTTGCATGTCATTGGGTAATTGATTTTCCATTGTTGGAATGGAATGAAGAAATAAACAGGTGGCACGCCATGCACCACCCTTTTACATCACCAAAGCCGGAGGATATTTCCTTACTAGATTCAAACCCCGGAGCCGTAAGAGCAAATGCATACGACCTGGTAATTAACGGTGTTGAAATTGGTGGGGGTTCAATTCGTATCTTTAATAAAGAGATGCAAGCCAGTATGTTTGAATTATTAGGCTTTACAAAAGAAGACGCACAAGCTCAATTTGGATTTTTAATGAATGCCTTTGAATATGGTGCACCTCCACACGGAGGAATTGCATTGGGCTTCGACAGATTATGTTCATTATTTGGAGGTGCTGACGGTATTCGTGATTTTATTGCGTTCCCAAAAAATAATTCGGGTCGTGATGTGATGATTGATTCCCCTTCTGCAATTGCAGAAGAGCAACTGAAAGAGTTAAACATTAAACTGTCAAATCAAAAATAAATTCACATTTTTAAACTTTTTAGTTTATTCTTTGTTAATGATTAGAAAGGCTGTTATAGAAAAACGACCTTGTTTGTAATAAAATTTAAATTATTTGATTTGGTTTCAAAGTTTTCTATAAAAGATATTGAGCGATTATCGGGAATAAAAGCCCATACACTGCGTATTTGGGAACAACGATACAACATTATTAAACCCGAGCGAACAGACACGAATATTCGTTGGTATTCGAATGAGGATTTAAAAAAAATACTCAATATTAGTTTACTAAACAATCATGGAGTAAAAATTTCTAAAATTTGCAATTTGTCAGGAAAGCAACTTACTGAAGAAGTTAGCAAGCTCAACGACACGGAATTAGAAGATAGCGAGCAAGTGAATGGATTAATAGTTGCAATGATTGAAATTGATGAAACCCGTTTTGAAAAAATAATATCCAAAGGCGTCTTACAATTAGGATTTACTCAAACAGTGGAAAATATCATTCACCCTTTTTTGCGTAAAATAGGGATTATGTGGCAAGTAGGGGCAGTAAATCCTGCACAAGAACATTTTATTAGCAACCTAATAAGACAAAAATTAATTTCGGCAATTGATTGCATAAAGACGAAAACAAAGAAAAAAAGTGAAAAATTCTTGCTTTTTCTTCCAGATGGCGAATTGCACGAAATTAGTTTGTTATTCTATAGTTATTTGGTTAAGTCAACTGGAAACACTTCCATTTACCTAGGACAATCAGTACCTTTGGACGACATCATAACTATAATAAAAACAAGAAAACCGGATTACTTGGTTTCTGTATTTACCTACAACAATAAAAATCTTGAAATTGAAAAATACATTCAGCACATTGCTTCTATGTTTCGCAAAGTCAATTTTCTTGTTTCAGGTTTTCAACTAATGGAATCTTCGATTAAAACCGAGAAAAACATTTCGGTGTTTAAAACTCCTACAGAGTTTAAAAAATTCCTGTAGAAGTAATATAAATAAGGCATTCCAAGTTTAAACGCCCATTCCACAATGATATAATTTAACAATTTTTATCAAAAAAAAGAATGTTTATTTTTATTTTGTTTAACTTTTCACTACATTTGTTAAACAAAACAAAAAACGATATGACAGCAATAGAGTTTAACACGCACTTAGCACAACAAAGAACTCCTCTTAAAAACTTTGCATTAAAACTTACTATGAACGGTGAGGATGCAAATGATTTAGTACAGGACACTTTTTTAAAAGCAATAACTTATAAAGACAAATTCAAAGACGCTACCAACATAAAAGCCTGGCTTTATACCATAATGAAAAACACATTCATAAATAATTACCGTAGAGCTACAAAAAAGCGAACCATACTGAAAGATGCCGAAGAAGTTCAGAAGGCACCAATAACGGCCAAAGTGTCTACTAACAATGCAGATTCGAACTTGAATGTGAAACAAATTCAGTCTGCAATTGAGCGCTTAGGAGATGAATACAAGGTTCCATTTATAAAACATTTTAATGGGCACAAGTACCAAGAAATATCGGAAGAACTAGACTTACCCATTGGTACAATTAAAAGCAGAATATTTATAGCCAGAAAAAAGTTAATGTTAGAACTCCGCGATTTTTACAATTCATAATTATCGCAAAAAAATGGAAAATGAAGTAAGTATATTTTGGTTTCGAAGAGATTTGCGATTAGTAGACAATGCCGGATTGTATTACGCATTGAAAAACAATACCAATATACTCCCCTTATTTATTTTCGATGAGAACATATTAAATACGCTCGAAGACAAATCGGATAAGCGAGTTGAATTTATTCACCGAACCTTGAAAGAAATAGATAACAAACTTTGTAAAATAGGTAGCTCTCTGTTGGTATTGTATGGAGACCCAAAAAATATATTCGAGAATATAATAAAAGATTATACCGTGAAAAGTGTTTATGCAAATCACGATTATGAGCCAAAAGCTATTCAACGAGATAGGCAAATTGAAGAATTGTTGCACAAACACAACATTTCATTCCACACATACAAAGATCAGTGCATATTTGAAAAATCAGAAATAACAAAAGACGATGGAACACCCTATACCATTTTCACTCCCTATTCACGTAAGTGGAAAGCAAAAATAAAAAGCTTTTATACTAAGTCGTATCCAAATACAATCTATTATTCATCATTTATACAATCTAAACAATTTCCTTTTCCTTCACTTGCAGAAATTGGCTTTAAAAACACAAATACTGCATTTCCTAAAAAATCGGTGAGCAATTCACTCGTAAAGGAATATACCGAAAAAAGAGACTTCCCGGGTATTGAAGGAACAAGTAGACTTAGCATACATCTTCGCTTTGGTACAATAAGCATTCGTGAACTAGCAAGAAAAGCTGTTCAACTAAATGAAACGTGGCTAAACGAAATCATTTGGCGTGATTTCTATATGATGATTTTATTCCACTTTCCATATGTAGAGCACAGTGCTTTCAAAAAAAACTACAATGCTATTCCTTGGAGAAACAATGAGGTTGAATTCGAAAAATGGTGTAAAGGAAAAACAGGATACCCTATAGTAGATGCAGGAATGAGAGAATTAAACAATAGTGGATTTATGCACAACCGAGTAAGAATGATTACCGCAAGTTTTTTGGTAAAACATTTATTGATTGACTGGCAATGGGGTGAAGCGTACTTCGCACAAAAGCTACTCGACTTTGATTTATCGGCAAACAATGGTGGTTGGCAATGGGCTGCAAGCAGTGGTTGTGATGCTGCACCCTACTTTAGAATTTTTAATCCCTACGAACAAACAAAACGTTTTGACCCTCATTACGAATATATACAAAAATGGGTTCCTGAATGGCAAGAGCCTGACTATCCAGCTCCAATAGTAGATCACAAAGCAGCACGTGAAAGGGTGTTGGCAGTATATAAAAAAGCATTGGGCGCAAATGCCTTTAATTAGATTTTAAGACCAATTCATTATTGGAATTATACAATATAATATCATCGTCCAGCATTAGTTGAATGGTATGTATTATATACTCTTCCTTATGGTTCACAGCTTTTATTAAATCCGAAAGCGACATTGATCCATTAGCTAAAAGAAGAAGAATATTCTCTTTAATTTCCAGGTATGTTTCCTCGGTGAAATCCTTTTTTCTTTCCGCAATACATACATCGCAATGTTGGCATTTTTTGGCATTCTGCTCACCGAAATATTCCAATAACTGAATATTTCTACATACATTGCTATTGATACAGTAGCTTAAAACCGATTCAACACGATCTTGCATTTTCCGTTTTCGGTTAGCCAAGTTTTCTTTGTTAATCACCAACTGTTTTACATCCACCCGCTGCTGCGTATAGGTAATTTGCGGTAAATTTTTTTGCGGCAGATAACTTATAATTTCTTCCTTGTTTAAACGATTGAGATAGGTTATGGTATCTTCTCGTTTTATACTAAGTCGTTTTGACAATTCGCTTTCGTTTATTTTAACATAGTTGTCGAACATACCCGAATAAGAACGCAGTACGACTTTTATAAACTCATCGTACTTCTTGTTTGCTACTTGAAATCCATATAACTCTTCATTATTGACATTGAATTTAATGCGAGAAGGTAAATTTATTTCCTCAGAAACAGCTATATACTGTTCTCTTTCGAGTAACTTTAATGAATTAAAAACAGTGTTTGCTTTTAAATCGTAGGTATTACAGAATGTATTGATGTCGAAATCATAAGTGGCATCTAAGCCTGTTTCAACCGGCAATTGATAATAATTTCCGAGGGCCTGGTAGGTACGTTTTATTTCTTCAATAGTAGGAAAAGCAAGCTCTACTCTTTTTTCAATTTCCAACTTATCCGTATTACAATACATTAATATGGCATAAGCCTTTTGTTCATCTCTCCCTGCCCTTCCTGCTTCCTGAAAATACGCCTCAATGCTGTCGGGGACATCCAAGTGCACCACAAAACGCACATCGGGTTTATCAATCCCCATCCCAAAGGCATTGGTACAAACCATCACCCTACAGGCATTATTAATCCAGCTGTTTTGTTTTTTACTTCGCTCTTCTGTTGTTAATCCCGCGTGATAAAAATCGGCTTTGCAATTGTTCTTTTTAAGAAAATGTGCTATCTCTTCCGATTTTCTTCGGTTACGTACATATACAATTCCGGTACCACGAACGCTGTGAACAATTTTCAATAGTCGATTCAACTTATCCTCTTCTTGTAATACAACGTAGGATACATTTTTTCGCTCGAAACTTTTTTGAAAAACATTCTCTTTTTTAAAGAGCAACTTTTTTTGAACATCCTTTATCACATCCAACTGTGCCGATGCAGTTAATGCTAAAATGGGTGCTTTTACAATATCGCGCAATTCGGATATTTTCAAATAACTGGGTCGAAAATCATATCCCCATTGTGAAATGCAATGCGCCTCATCAACAGCTATCAAATTTACTTTCATAGCCATAATACGTGTTTTAACCAATTCACTCGTTAAACGCTCGGGCGATAGGTATAAAAACTTAAAATCGCCATATATGCAATTATCCAAGGTAATATCTATTTCTCTTTTGCTCATACCCGAAGTTATGGAAGCAGCCCTAATTTCCCTTCTTCTGAGGTTTTCTACCTGGTCTTTCATTAATGCAATAAGAGGTGATATAACAATGCAAATACCCTCCTGCACCAAAGAAGGGACTTGAAAACAGATTGATTTTCCTCCCCCTGTGGGCAATAAGGCCATAGTATCCTTGCCTTGCAAAACAGAATCTATGATATCCTTTTGCATCGGACGAAACTCGTTGAATCCCCAATATTTCTCTAAAACTTGGTGTGGTGTTAACATATTCACAGATACAAAATAAAGGTAGAAATTATTTGTAATTTTGCAGTGTTAAAATGAAACGCGATGGAAAAGAAAAAAACGCCAACAATTGTATACGCAGAAGAAACACCAAATCCGGCAGCAATGAAATTTGTGGCAGACAGAATGCTGATAAGTGGAACACCCATTGAGTTTATAAGTAAGGCACAGGCAAAAGCTTCGCCAATTGCCTCCGAATTGTTTAACTTCCCTTTTGTTACGGGAGTATTTTTAGCCTCTAATTTTGTTACCGTAAACATTAATAAGTTAGTTGAATGGGATGACATTATACTTGAATTACGCAATTTTATCAGTGCTTACCTCAATGAAAACGAGTTTGTATTGAGCGAAAAAGTAGTAACAGAAAAAGCATCATTTGTTTCTAATACAGAAGAAATTGGCGAAAAAACAAGTGCTGAAATTGACATTAAAATTGCCAATGTATTAGAAGAATATATTCGTCCTGCGGTAGAGCAAGACGGAGGTGCAATTGCTTTTAAATCTTTTAAAAATGGAATAGTAACTGTTCAACTACAAGGTTCTTGCAGTGGGTGCCCTTCATCCACAATTACACTAAAAGCAGGAATTGAAGGGGTTTTAAAACGATTGATTCCAGAAGTAAATGAAGTTGTTGCGGAAGCTGTTTAACCTTTCAATTTCAATTCGAGATTTCTTAACCTCTCGTTTAATTTTTGTAGACTCCTGAAAAGTACATAACTGCGTTTATAATCTCCAATTGCAAATGCAGGAGAACCTTGTACAATTTCTCCTTCCTTCTCAATACTAGAGCCTACACCCGACTGACCAGCAATTTTTACACCATCGGCAATTTTAAGATGCCCGATAACACCTGCCTGTCCGCCTATCATCACATTTTTACCAATTTTTGTAGAACCAGCAATGAATACACCGCCAGCCATAACTGTATTTTCTCCTACTTCAACATTGTGTGCAATTTGAATCAAGTTATCCAACTTAACACCTTTACGAATAATAGTGGAGCCAATTGTTGCCCTATCAATGGAAGTGTTAGAGCCAATTTCAACAAAATCTTCAATGATTACATTACCTATGTGTTGAATTTTTTTGTAGCTATTTTCTGCATTCGGAGCAAAACCAAAACCATCACTACCTACTACACTGCTTGCGTGAATAGTGCAATCATTCCCTATTACACAATCGTGATAAACCTTTACCCCTGAATATAAAATACAATTATCACCAATAGTAACATTGTCGCCAACATAACATTGAGGGAAGATTTTTACATTGTTTCCGACACGCACATTCTCACCTAAATAAGCAAAGGCCCCCACATAGCAATCCTTACCATATTTAGCACTTGAAGAAATAAAACAAGGTTGTTCGATACCTGTCTTTTTCTGTCTGCTTTCGCTGTACATCTCCAATAATTTTGCAAAACTCTCATACGGATTTTTAACGCGAATAAGGGTACAAGTTTCTTTCACTGGCTTCTCCAATACTAAATCGGTATTTAATATTACAATGGAAGCGTCTGTTCCGTATATAAAATTCGTGTAAATTGGATTTGACAAAAAAGATAAACTGCCCTTTTTTCCTTCCTCAATTTTTGAAAGAGTAGATACAGTAGTATTTTCATCCCCTTCGACAGTTCCTTGCAATAGTCCTGCAATTTGTTTTGCTGTAAATTCCATTTAGTACTTATTAATGGTTAAACAATTTTTAGTTTATGCTCATCAAATATAACCTTTTTATAAAACATTGATGTACAAGTCCGTATTTTCAGGCTTTTGTTTACAACCCAAGCACACTAAAAAAAGAATCCACGCAAATCTGTATGATTTTTTCATTTAGATTTTTACTTCATAACCCTCTCAACATACTCACCCGATTCAGTATCAATTTTAAGTATATCACCGGTAGAAACAAACATAGGAACTTGAATAGATATTTCCCCCTCTACTTCAACAGACTTTACCAATTTGCCTTTGTGACCATCTTCAGCATATTTCACAAGCAGTTCAACGTATTTTGGAAGCTCTCCATTCAAAGGCTTCTCATTCTCATCAAAACGAATTTTAAGTATCATCCCTTCTTGCAGAAACTTGATGGGTTCGCCAAAAATAATGATTGGAATGTGCAGTTGCTCATATGTTTCTTGATTCATACAAACCAAGTTTTCTCCTTCAGAGTATATGTATTGCAATTCAACAACATCAACCCGAACTAAATCTATTTTTTCACCGGAACGAAAACGAACCTCGCTTTGCTTTCCATTTTCAACATTCCGACATTTTACCGAATAAATGGTATTCCCTTTTCCGGGAGTAATATGATCGTATTCGAGAACCTTCAATAACACACCTTCGTGTCGAATAAAACAATTTTTAGAAATATCTGATGTCGTTGCCATTTTTTAATTTTTAAGTGAGCAAGGTAATGTCTATTTATGAAATAAGCAAAAACGTAAAACTAAATCTAAACATACATAAATCTTCTACTTTCTCTAAATCATGTTTATTATTAAATAACTTATACTTTTGAGCTATTATTAGTTATCATTGCAATCAATATTTTTTAAAAAATCTACAAAATGTCAATTAACCAAGAACTCAAAACTAGAAATCAAGATATATGTGAATTATGCAACACAGAGATTGCAAGCATTGAATATACCGTAAGTCCAAAAAATGATGATTCAATAGAGAATCAAGTAGCAATATGCGAAACTTGTATGGCGGCTATGGATAATAAAGATTCTGGTTTTCATTGGCGTTGTATCGAAAGCAGTATTTGGAGTCCTTTTGCAAGTGTACAGGCATTGAGTTACAGAATTCTCAATCAATTCAAGGAGGAAGCTTGGGCCGAAAACCTTATCAATTCGGTAGACCTTGATGAAAATACAATTCAATGGGCATTGAGTGCTTTTGAAGTTCCAGATGTTCATATAGATGCTTTTGGAAACAAACTTGCAAATGGTGATACCGTTGTGTTAACGCAACAACTAAATGTAAAGGGAACAAGTTTTTCAGCATCAAAAGGAACAGTAGTAAAAAAAATAAAATTAGTTCACGATAATCCTGAACAAATTGAAGGCAAAATAAACGATCAAGTAATTGTAATACTTACCAAGTTTGTGAAGAAAGGTTAAGTAAAGGGGAAAAGTATACTTAAATTCTTACCCCAATTATACAAACATCATCCACCTGCTCTAAATCACCCTTCCAATTATTTAACGATGATTGCAGCTTTTCCTTTTGCTCATTCATTGGCATCGAAGCAATGCTAACAAGTAACTCTTTTAGTTGCTTGTACATAAACTTCTTTCCTTTGGGGCCGCCAAACTGATCGGGCATACCATCGGTTAAAGTATATACTACATCTCCTTTTTGCAAATCAATTTGATGTTGACTAAATGGGGTTGCATCCTTGTCATGTTTTCCAACGGGCATTTTATCAGGCGCAAATTCCAACAATTCTTTTCCTCTAACAATCCAAACAGGATTATTGGCTGCTGCATAAGTGAGCTTATTGCTTTTGAAATCAAAGCAAATTAAACTGGCGTCCATTCCATCTTTACCCCCTTCTTTACTACCATCCTTTTTTAATCGATCAATAATATTTTTTCGCGTGTGATTTAATATTTCAGCCGGTTCGGTATTGCCCTCCTTAATTGCATTTTCCAAACAAGAAATATTAAGTATACTCATAATAGCACCCGGCACCCCATGACCTGTACTATCACAAACAGCAAGATAAAATAAGTTGTCGATTTTTGTTGCCCAATAAAAATCTCCACTCACTATATCTTTGGGTTCAAAATAAACAAAATATTCCCTGAGATTTTCTTGTAAAAATTCATTATGCGCCAACAAGGTATATTGTATTCGCTTCGCATAGTTGATAGAATCGATAATCTCTCTTTGCTTTCCTTCAATGATTTCGTTTTTATTCTCAAGAATAAATTTTTGAGATTCAATGATGGCATTTTGCTTTTCTGTTAACCTGTAACGCCCATAAATAATAATCATAAAAACAATTATTATAACCCCTGTAATCGAGCCAAGGATAATAATCAAATTTTTCTTTTCTTTCTCCTTTGTATTTTCAGTTTCGATTTTCTCTGACGCCAATCTTGCAGATTCACGTTCTGAAGCAATTACAAACTTTGTTTTTAGCTGATTATATTCCTCATTTGATTCATTTTCGAGTTTTCTTATGCTATCTGAAAATGATTTGTTATAATTATAACAATAAGCAGCTTCTTTATACCTTCCTGCACTCTCAAAAATAGGTGCAGCAAAACCGCAATGATAGTTATATAAATTAGGAGATTTACTTTTTTCATTTCAAAATATCAATGGATATAATTTTAAAACAGCCTCATCAAAACGCTTAAGTTTTGAAAGAAAATATATTGCACCTTCGCCAATACTAACTATATTTTTATTCAATTTCGCAGATAGATCGGAATAATATAATGCACTATCCGTTTCTCCCAAAAAGAATTTTGCGTATGCCACAGAACCGTAAAAAGATGCTAATGCATCATTTAACTCATTTTTATTTGGAACATTAGTTTTAACAAATGAAATTGCCTCTTTGGTTATTTCGAGGGTCTTATTAAAACTTTTCATCCTTTTTAGAACCAGAATATATATTGAGTAATTATTTAAATAAATACCATAATTTAATTTAAATTCTTTCATAGTACTCCTAAATAGTTCATGATAAAAAACACAAGAATCCAATAGTTTCTGGTCCTTTAAATAAAAGCCACAATTATTTAGTGTCCAACAATAAGAGGATAAAGTCCCCGCCTTTTCTTCTACAGTGCCAATATACTTTCTTAAGTGGTAGAGTTTTCTTGAATTCTCAGCTAATTCCTTATAGAGTCCTAAATATTCAAAGGCTCTATTATAAATAACTAAACTGTGTATAATGTCACGCTTAATTTTATGTATCTCCACTTGTTGCTTAAATTTATCAGCTAATACAAAAATCTCACCTATTTTTCCATTATCGGTATACCATTCACACTTAAAATAAGTAACTAAATATAATCTATCATTGCTTGGATTAGCATTATACCATTCATCTCCGAGTGAACAAAACCTTAAAAAGTCCTGCTCAGACTTTAC
>CAIMGI010000068.1 GCA_903840505.1 uncultured Bacteroidota bacterium | reverse complement strand
TTGCTCTTATTGCTTCACAAAAAGGCTATCGTACCTCCTTGAATGTGCTGAAACAATTGGCAAATGCCAATCTTGAAATTCACATTGGTAAAAATACCAACGAATTAATTAGATATACCTCGCACGATTTAGGTAAAATTGTTACGCGCAACATTGCTAAAAAATATGAGGGCGACAGGGAAGTAGCGAAAACAAAATCGCTTGAAAGAATGAAAAAAGCCTTAGGAGTTAAGTCCATTTCAAGCTGGACTATTGGAGAGCAACAATCCTTTAAACAATTAAGTTTATTAATGGATGCAATCCCCGGTATTGAAAAGTGGAATGCGAAAAACAAAAGCAGCTTGTTACAATTAATGAAAGCAAAAGGTGGCGACTCTGAGATTGAGTATATCAGATTGTTTCAGCAGCATCCTGAATTGAAGAGTGCTTTTAAATAAACTCCCTCAGCTTCTCAGTTATCATAGCCACTGCATAAGTATCCATTTTGCAGTACTCCAACAAGTTTTTACGTAGCTCATCGGTCTCAAATAAATCGGCTTGCGGGTTACGCAATTTGTCGAAGGCTGCCAAAGCTGTAATGCCGTTGCTGATGGCTAACTGACTGTAATCAATACCGGGAAGCAATGCTGGTAATATATTTTTAAGCGACAAGGAGCCTTTCATCAAAGGATTGTAATAATGCCTTTTCATAAACACCTGCGTGATGTCAACAAAACGCTTTAATACATTGTCCATTTCTGCTTTTCTCTCGGGCATTTCCTTTACCAATTGGTTTAACACCCTACGTTCGGCCGAATCATCAAAAATGAGTATGCTACCTTTTTCTCCTATGTTTGATAAAAAGTGTTCTAAAAATTGAGGAGATGGATTGCCCATTCCTTCGGCTAAAAAATCAAGGTGGGTTAATTCTGCATCTGCACTTTGTTTGCAATGCAGTGAGTATTGGTAAGGAATATGCTGATAGGGAAAGTTCCCCTCGAATTCCGGTAAGGCGGGCATACAAATTTCAATATCCAAAAAGTAGAGAGGGTAAGTGAGGGTATCAAAAAAATCGCTTATCCCTTTTTTGGAAGCAAATGCTTTTTTATTCTTGTAACTCCATATTTGTATGCGTTGTTCGCGGTTATATACCTCTTCGTTCTCAATGTCCCTTATGCTTTGGATTCCTGCATTGTACATCAAAAAAAGTTCGCTTCTATTTGCACCCATAATATTAAATACCGAATCCTTTGGTACATTTTTCCAACAGTAACCCATAAAGTCGCAAGGGTAGGGGCTGCTGCAATGTTCACCGATACTCACTTCAGGAATGGCTTCCAGTTTAAGTACTTCTTTTAAGTCCAACACCTTTGTTTGTATGTCCTCTGTTTGTTCCTTGCAATAATCACTTACTTCTTTTGTCAGAAAAAAACGTTCCAGCTCCAATTCCCCTTTTCTTTGGTACTCTTTGTTGATGTACAGAATATTCATCTCCTCCAATGCCAATCCGTTTTGGGTGATTACAAAATACTGCAAGGCAGCATCGTTCATATAGGTTTTGCTCACTTTAACCGAACTCTTTACTTCGTAGGCAAACCACTTCCCATCTTTCTTTATCAATATGTCCAGGTAAACCAAAATTTGCTCGTGCTGAAAGGCTGCTTCGTAAATTACTTCCTGTCCTGAGTTTATTAACTCTTGTGTTTTTTTGATGGCATCAGCCCTGCTTTTTCCGAAACTTCTGGCATCAATGCCACCTGGAAACAATCCCTGTGCAATTAAACCGATGTTTGTACCGCGACTAAATATAGCAGCCTGTTCACTGCTCAGTGGGTCGCGAAGTTGTATGAAATTTTTATAAAGGAATAACGATTTTTTGCATTGCAGACCTCGGATGTAGGTCGATTTGCTCAGTACGTGCTTTTGGTCGGAGGAATTGCTCGGGATGCTCACTTCGGGAAAATAAAAAGAGTCCTACGAAAGGCAGGACTCTCTCATCATATATTTATTAGTTAATTTTTCTTTGAACTGATTAATGCACCAGCTTTGTACACTTCTTCTTGTAATTTTTCGCCTTTCTCATTGTACCATTTCCAAGTACCTTCTTTTTGTCCATTGATGTATGCTCCTTCATAGTTCTTATTTCCATTCTCATACCATCCTGTCCAATTTCCTTCGTGGTGCATTCCGGTCGACATTTTACCTTCGCTGCTTTTATTCCCATTGGCATACCAATACATAGCAGTACCTTTGGTTAAATTAACTTCCGATCCTAGCTTACCATCTTTGTACCAACTTTTCCACACCCCTGTCATTTCTCCTTTGTTATAATACTGCTCGGCACTTAACTGACCGTTTTCAAACCAGTAGGTCCATTTACCGTCCTTAAATGCGTTTATTGATTTCTGGTAACGTACATCTTTCGATTGTTTTTCAATATCTTGTGGAGAGTCGTTATCAGCTCCCAATAAAACGCCTTCGCTTTTCTTGGTGCCATTTTCATAAAACTCGGTTTTTACTTGCTGTGCGAATGAAAAGCCGCTAATCAATAAGAGAATAGTAGTAGAATAAAGTAGTTTCATCTTATTTTGGTTTAGTTTATATATAACAAACTTATAACAAAAATAACACAATAGCAATTTTGACTGTGTTATACTAATTTGTTAGGTGAAGGTATTGAGGTACTATCTAAGCCATTATGAGAACAAAAAAAAGTCCCACATTTCTGTGGGACTACTATAAATAATGGATCAATTAAAAAGAAAAAATCACTTTCAACTCTATTTTTTCTGATAGCGCGTATTGAATTTATCAACACGACCGGCAGTATCTACTAATTTAACCTTGCCTGTATAAAATGGATGCGATTTAGAGGAGATCTCAAGTTTTACCAAAGGATATTCCTTGCCATCTTCCCAAACAATCGTTTCCTTCGTATCGGAGGTAGATTTCGTAATAAAAGAGTAATCAATTGACATATCTTTAAAAACAACTAATCTGTAGTTTTCTGGATGTAGGTCTTTTTTCATTGTGGGTTTTCTTCTTGATAATTGTAGGACAAAGGTATATATTCGATTAGGATGTACAAGTGGAATTTTTGTTAAAAATAATAAAATTAAGATTATCAGGCACTTACAATTGTTAATTAAGGGCTTACTTAATAATCATTCTAAAATTAATAATTCCGTACATTTGTGCTTTTAAAACCCTAAACACGTGAAAAATAGTTCATTAGTTGTAAATTTAGTCTTGGCAGCCGCAGTTGCCGTATTGTATTACTTACATTTCAAAAGTCCCGCAAAAGTGGAACCTGTTACCGAAAAAAAGGAAGAGAAACAGTTAACTCAACCCAAAATTGAACCCAAAGCCAGTACCGTGGTGTTTGTAAATTCCGATAGCTTATGGGATAAGTACGAATTTGTGAAGGATACCAAGAAGGTATTGGAACAAGCACGTAAGAATGCCGAGGCAAATTTTAATGTAAAATACAAGGCATTGGAGACTGAATACAACCAATTGCGCGACAGGGCAGCTACCATTAGTCAGGATGAAGGAATGGCAAAGCAGCAGGAGTTAATGGTAAAAGAACAAAAACTTACCGAGTACCGCGATCAAATGAATGAATCGTTGGGGAAAAATGAAATGGAAAAGAATGAAGCAGTACAAAAAAACATTACCGAATATTTAAACCGTAACTATAACAACTCAAATTATACCTATATTCTTGGTTATTCAAACGGTGGGGGCATATTATATGCTAAAGCAACAATGGATATCACCAATGAAGTATTAGAAGGTATAAACAACGAGTATAGAGCGCAGAAGGGGAGTAAGAAATAGTTAAAACTTATTTTGATAATTTATGAAGGCCGGGAAATTTCTCGGCTTTTTTTATTATTTGGGCGTGTCCGCGGGGTTCACAAATTCACCCGCGGTCGGGCTATACGCTACAAGTCCTCGTAGCGAGAAAGCCTCGCTACTGTGGGCTTTTCGCTGCTGTCCCTTACGCGGTGTGATTGCTTTCCTTTTGTTTTTATTTTTATAATAGTGTACTATTTAAAAGGAATAATAAATGGTTGGTGTATACTCAGCACCTTAACCATAAGGGAACTAAAACTAATAAACGCAATTATATTTATACAGTTGTTATAAATTGGCTATATTTAACAAGTATAGAGTTGTAAAATTAGATTGTAAATATATGCTTAGATTACTATTAATTTTATGTGTAATTAGTATAAGCGTTAAGTCGCAACAGACTACATTTCAACGTGCGTACGGTGGAACCGAAGACGAAGTAAATGATTGTTTGAATAAAAGTATTGGGGTTCTTACCACCACAAATACAAATGGATTTGCAATTTGTCACGCTACAATTAGTTATGCCAAACCTTTCTCGCAAGGCATATATTTTCTGAAATTGGATAAGAATGGAGATACATTGTATACTAGATCATATTTTAGTAGTACTAATATTAGTTGTTGGGGAAGAAGTGTTAACCAGAATCCTGATAGTGGTTTCGTTCTTGGGGCAAACTTTAATACTGGAAGTTGGGGTTCAGGACCAGGTCTTATAAGAATTGATAAAAATGGAGACACTCTTTGGTGCAGGAGATTTTCTACACCCTCGGATCATTATGGAATGGGTTATCATGGTTTTAGGTTATCTGATAATACTTTTGTGTCATCTGGTTTTATTCAAGTTGGAAATTTCCAAGCTTCCTTATGCCGTGTTAATCCTCAGGGTAATTTATTGTTTGGAAAGAGATATTCATATAACAATGACGTTACAATGTTTAACTCGTCATTCGAAAGCAAAGATCATTCTATTATTTCAATCGGTGAAACAAAGTCCGGAGTAGTCGGTTCTGGGGAAATTTTAGTGGTTAAAACGGATACCATTGGTAATGTTCTTTGGGCAAAAAAATATGGGACCTCTGACAATGATTTTGGTTCTAATGCAGTTGAGCTTAGTGATAAAAGTATAGCTATTGTTGGTTACAAGGAAAACCCTTTTGGTGTTGCAGATTTTGATATGCTTATTATTAAAATTGATTCCGTTGGAAACCTTCTGTATTCAAAATTAATTGGTACTTCCGATAGGCAATTTAGTTGTTCCATAATAAGAGATAATCAAGATAATGTTTACGCATTAGGTTATGAAATTGTTGGGTCAATATTATACAAATTGTCACCCTCTGGGAGTCTAATTTGGCAAAAATCTTATCCCAAAAGCGAATGTGGAAATGGTTTAGTTTTAACTCCTGATGGTGGTTTAGCATTTTCTGGGATGACTTCCCGTTTTGGTGCTGGAGGATGGGATATTTTTCTAACGAAAACCGATAGTATGGGTTATATTAGCTGCGATACTTCTAGTGCTTATATTCCGATTTCCGATATTAATTTATTATCAAGTAATATTAATTTAAATATAGTCAGTGATGTCTTATCGATTCCTATCCCACTTAAAATTCGGTCAGGCTCTATTGTTACAACAAATTGTGAGAATATAGTTGATGCTATTAATAGCACGAACTCTTCTTTTCCTATTTTTAAAATTTACCCTTCGCCTTCAGCAAATGTTTTGAACATTGAGTATTCGGAAAGAATAAATGAAATGTTTATTTATAATAGTATTGGGGTTTTAGTTAAAACTATAAAAAATATTTGCTCACCTTCTTTGGTTTTAAATGTAGAAGATTTGTTAGAGGGAATCTACTTTGTAAAAATTTTAGCAAAAAATGATGTGGTTTCTAAAAAATTTGTAAAGATTAATTAGTCGTAATTCCACTTTAATTGTAAAAGCTTATGTCATTGCTTAGTGTTATCACCAAGCCCCAGTACCAGCGAAGCTCTGCTTTTGCCTTTGCTTGGTGGCACTACCAACTACAATAGAGGTATATAATATTTCGAATAATTTTGGATTAAAAAAACGCAACGAGAGTTTGTAAC
>CAIMGI010000067.1 GCA_903840505.1 uncultured Bacteroidota bacterium | reverse complement strand
TTAGTTCGCTGATGTATTTTTTACACAACTCAAAACTATCGGGTGTAAAATTTGACGATTCACCAAAGTAAAGAATATCACAGGTATCTTGTTTGTTGAGCAATTCCAACAACATATCGGCTTCTTTGTCCAAATCCTTTTTCCAGAGGGTATTCTTATAAAGGATATTTAATCCCACCAACAATAGTAGCAATACAATTATTTTTATGGATATGCTTTTAATGCTCATCGTTAAAACTGAAAATAAATAAATGCCTGTTTCTCAACTCCTGCAAGTGCCAGTACGCAAAATAACAATATAGCATATACTGCCCATCTTACCGGAGTTTTTACTTTGCTCATATATTCATCCGCTCTGCTATTAAAGAACAGAAAGTCGCTCAACATAAAAAGCAATAGCAGATACCAAATTCGTACATCAATTACCAAATTATCCTTCATTGAAAAATTCTGAAATAGTGATTTGAAAACCATTTTCGCTTTGGCAATATTCTCGCTTCTGAAAAACACCCAGATAAAACTCACCAACACAAAATTCTTTATTATCAGTATTCCGTTCAGTAATTTATTGGAAGGTAATTTAAAAACACGCAGTGTCCCATATTCAATTAAATAAAGTAAGCCGTGCAGGAATCCCCAAATGATAAAGGTTTTGTTCGCACCATGCCAAAGGCCGCTTATAGTAAAAACTAGTAGGATGTTAATAGCCCACCTTGCTGCTTTTACTTTATTTCCTCCCAATGGAATATACAAGTAATCGCGAAACCAAGTACTAAGCGATATATGCCAACGTTGCCAGAACTCACCAATGTTCTTTGCGAGGTAAGGAGTTTTAAAATTGTCCATTAGTTTTATTCCCAGCATACGCGCACTGCCCACTGCAATAAGTGAGTAGCCATAGAAGTCGGCATAAATTTGAATTGAAAAAAAGAAAATACCTGTAAGTATATTTTTACTGCTGAGCGTTGCAACATTTTCGTATACTTCATTTACAATAGGCGCAAGATTATCGGCAATTACCATTTTTACAAAAAAACCATAGAGTATAAGCCTCAGACCATTTACAATGTTCTCATAAGTGAGGCGATGATCTTCTTTCAATTGTCTACCAAGGGATGCAAAACGCTCAATAGGACCCGCTACCATTTGCGGGAAAAATAATACATACACCGAAAAATATCCCAAATGCTTTTCTGCTTTTTGATTGCCTCGGTACACTTCAATGGTATAGCTCATTGATTGAAAAGTATGAAAAGAAAGTCCTATCGGTAAAATTATTTCCATAAAGGGAAAGGGAGTAGCACCGCCCAATTTCCACATCAATGTGCCGAATAATGTATTGGCAAAATTGTAGTATTTGAAAAATGCCAACAAAGAAACATTGGAAAGAATACTGACTACCAACAACGTTTTTCTTTTCCTTCCTACCGCTTGTTCAATGTATATACCCGAAAAATAATCGATGACTATAATAGCAAACAGAATAAGAATGTACTCCGGTTTGAACACCATATAGAATAAACAACTGGCAAGGAACAGCAGTATCCAACGGAATCGGTTCGCTAATAAATAATACAGTATAACAACTGCAGGTAAAAAGAAAATATAGTGGAGTGAATTGAACAGCATTTACATCCGTTTCAATTATTGAAATTGTTCCTTTTTAAGTCCAAGCCAATTTAAAACAGAGCCTTCAAAAAGCTGTTCTTTCGTAGCTGCCGAAACATCCTTCATCTCTTCGATAAACTTACCGTGTTCCAAATCGCCCAATGGGAAAGGGTAATCAGTACCGTACATTATTTTTTCTGCACCAAATACTTGTATTAAATAACGCAATGCATCTTGGTTGTGTGTAATGCCATCCACCCAAAATTTACCGACATACTCTACGGGGTCTTTGATATTGTTTACGTTGCATAAATCGGGTCGGCAGTGCCAACCGTGAGAAACCCTCCCAAGTGTATGCGGAAAAGAACCTCCACCGTGTGCGAACATCACTTTTAGTTTCGGAAATTTATCAAAAACACCACCAAAAATCATGGAGCAAATTGCCAAAGACGTTTCCGCAGGCATACCCACCAGCCAAGGCAAAAAATAATTGGGCATTTTATCTTGTCCCATCATATCCCAAGGGTGAACAAAAATTGCCATATCCAAATCTTGAGCCGCTTCCCACAATGGGAAAAAACTTGCATCGTCTAAATTCTTGTTTTCGATGTGCGAACCTATTTCCACACCCGGTAATCCAATCTTCTTACACCTTTCCAGTTCTTTGATGGCAAGGGTTATATCTTGCATAGGCAATGTTCCCAAACCAATAAATTTTTTAGGATATTGTTGTTGTACGCCAACCAAATGGTCGTTTAGGAACATACTCCAATCCAATCCATCTGTCGGTTTTGCCCAATAATTAAAAAGAACAGGTACAGTACAAAGCACCATTGCATCTACATTGTACTGTTTCATATCCAGCAATATACTTTCCGGATCCCAGCAGTTTTGTTGAATCTCACGGAAAAACTTCCCGTCATCGCGCATCATTTTCGCTGCACCGCTTTTATGGTGATCAAGGTAAATGAAGCCTCCGTAACCGTATTTGTCTTTCAAACTAGGCCAAGTTGGAGGTAAAATATGTGCGTGAGAATCTATTTTAAGCATAGAAAATTATTTAGAGCAAAATTATAATAAAATAAGACCGTTTGCGGTTAATTATTAAATTTGTTTACGCAATTTGCAATTGAAATTGAATCAGAGCGAACTAAAATTACTTTCCGACATTGAATTGATAGCCCATTATAAGCTAAGCAGCGATAATGCATGCGTTGGAATTTTGTATGAACGCTACACTGTTCTTGTATTTGGTGTTTGTATGAAGTATTTAAAGGACGAAGACGAAAGCAAGGATGCTGTAATGCATATTTTTGAAAAATTATTGTTGGACTTAACCAAACACGAGGTCACAAACTTTAAAAGTTGGCTGTTTAGTGTAGCGCGCAACCATTGCTTAATGGCAATAAGGAAGGAGAAAGGAATTTATGTAATTGGAGGGGAAGCGGCAGAAATTATTACCCCTGTTATGGAATTTAAACAATATGCGCATCAAGAGAACGAAGTACAAAAAGAAGGCACTTTGCAGCAGTTGGAAAAAGCATTGTTGGAATTGAATGAAGAGCAACGTGTATGTGTAGATTTGTTTTATTTAAAAGAAAAATGTTATCAGGAAATAGCCGACACAACAGGTTATACCCTGAATCAGGTAAAGAGTTTTATACAAAATGGAAAAAGAAATTTAAAAAACAGTATGTTGGCATTGGCAAATGGATAAAAATAAATTAAATAGCATATTTGGTGACGATGAGCATATCTCTCAAGATATGATTATCCAATACTACGAAGGGAAACTTTCGCCCAAGGATATGCACCGTGTAGAGAAGTATTTATCGGAAGATGAATTTACGGAAGAGGCAATGGAAGGGCTTTCTATGATGAATAATAAAGCGAAACTGAGTCCAACCATTATTGAAATCAACAAAAAGATTAATGAAAAAACAAAGGCTAAGAAGTCCAAGTTAATCGTTTTACACCCTAGCGTAAAATATGCTATTGCCGCTACTATTTTATTGATAATATGCATCTCATTTTTCTTCAATGTTTTTTTAAAAGGCTTAGAACAAAATGAGGTTGCCGAAAACAAATCGAATGAACAAAAAACGGAAGAGCCCGCCATTACTGAATCGGTGAATGAGAACGCAACTGTAAGCGAAGCTTCTAAAGATGTTACAAGCGAAGAAACCAAGGAACAACAAAAAGGTTTTGCCATAAATCCAAAAGGAGAAAGAGCTGCCAATAAGGTTGTAATGCCAGACAATAGAGTTTTAGAAGATGCAGAAATGGTCCCTAGTGAATCTGAGGAAGGGGCTGTGATGGAAAGCGCTGCTGATGAATCAAAGAAGAGCATTGATGCAAACTTAAGTATGGGAAAAGCCAAGGTAGAACCTTTAAAGAAAGCAGCAGACAAAGATGCCAAAGGAGAAGCCATTGCTGATGATGTTAAATTGGAAGAATTCAATGCAAATTCGAAAAATGATTCGCCAAAGAAATCAGCAGAAAGTAGAAAGAAAGAAAAATATAGAGCTAATGCCGAATCAAAATCGGCACAAGCCCCATCTTCTGTTCAGTCGGGAGCAGGAGCCAATAATGAACAAGAAATTGTAAACAGACGAGAAGATGAAACTGCTGCCGGAGCAAAAACAAAATTAGCGATGAGTTTGGAGGTTCTTAAAAAAGACCCTGCAAACGATGAAGCACTATTCTACGCAGGACTTAGCAGCAATACATTAAAGGAGTATAAAAAGGCAATTGAGTATTTTGATAAAATTATTCCAAAAAAACAATCCACTTATTATGAAGATGCTTTATACCATAAGGCATTGGCATTAATCAATC
>CAIMGI010000066.1 GCA_903840505.1 uncultured Bacteroidota bacterium | reverse complement strand
GTCGATAGTGCTGTTGGTTTGGTTGCGGGTACTTATACGGTGTTGGTTACGGATAGTCATAATTGCAGCGTCAGTATTCAGCATATTATTACTGAGCCCCCTGCTCTATCAATTGCATTATTAAATCAGGTTAATGTGTTGTGTAATGGGGATAGTACGGGTCAGTTAGCATTTGCTGTTTCGGGTGGTACGGGTTCGTATACTTATCAATGGCAACCGAATGTGAGCAACAGCTCATCAGCAACAATTTTAAAAGCGGGTATTTATGTTTTAACAGTTACGGATAGCAACGGCTGTCAAAAATCTTTTAACGCTACCATAACACAACCTTTGCCACTTGTTGCTAATGTGGTATACGATAGCGCAACCTGTAATCTGTCGGATGGTTCGATTGCAGTACTTGTAAGCGGTGGCGTTCTTCCCTACAGCTTTTTGTGGGGCAATGGAAGTGTGAATGATACGATAGCAAATATACCTTCGGGTAATTATACGCTCGTTATTACCGATAGCAATAATTGTATTTTAAATCAAATGTTGTTTGTTCCTTCCGCCAATCTCGGGGTAGCCTTTGATGTTCAAGTTTCAGTTGAAGATACTTGTGGTAAAGGTGGTGTAGCATCGGTAATGAATTTACCCAATTCTTTTCCTCCTTATTCTTTTAGTTGGAATAGTGTACCGGTGCAGACCAATTCTATTGCAAATGGTTTAGCTGCGGGAAATTACTCTGTAACAGTAACGGATAATAGAGGCTGTAACAGTGTAAAGCAAGTGAGCATTTCTTTGGTAAACAGCAACAATGCCGATGCAGGTGCCGACCAACAAATTAACAGTGGTGAAAGGGTAATCTTGAATGCTTTGCCCGATAATGTACAGTATAGTTGGTCGCCTACTGATGGTTTAAGTTGCAGCGATTGTCAGCATCCTGAGGCGAGCCCTTTGGCAACAACAACATACATATTAACTACAACTGATGTAAATGGATGTAATGCCATTGATAGTATTACCATTACGGTAAACCAAGTAAATACTTTGTTTGTACCGGATGTGTTTAGTCCGAACGGGGATGGTAAAAACGATGTATTGTTTGTACGAGGCAGCAATATTGCCGAAGTAAATTTTGCTGTATACGACCGATGGGGCGAAAGGGTATTTGAAACTAGAGATAAGAATTTTGGTTGGGATGGGACTTACAAAGGAAAGGAACTAAGCGGTGCTGTGTTTGTGTATTATTGTATTGGTAAATACAACGATGGAAGTGAGTTTAAGGTGAAGGGGGATGTTAGTTTGGTGAGGTAGAGCTATTACTAAAATATTTAAATTGCTGATTTTCAAATAAATATAACTCACCCTATAATTAACACTTATTTAACCCTGAATTTAGGGGTCAATTCGTTCTCCCAATAAAATTGTTTATAATTTTGTTGAAACAAAAAATAATTCTATCTTCGCAGCCCGAATTTTTAGGCGAGAAAGCCCAAAAACGTGATTTTAATAGGAATTAAAAATAAAGAAAAGTGGATACTTTAAGTTACAAAACAGTTTCGGCAAACCGCGCTACTGTTACAAAAGAATGGGTATTGATAGATGCAGAAAACGAAGTATTGGGTCGTTTGGCATCTAAGGTGGCAAAACTGGTTAGAGGTAAGTATAAAACTAACTTCACCCCGCACGTTGATTGTGGCGATAATGTGATTGTTATCAATGCGGAAAAAATTAAACTTACCGGAAATAAGTTAACCCAAAAGGACTATGTTAGATATACCGGTTATCCGGGAGGTCAACGTTGGACAACTCCAAAAGAGTTATTGGCTACTAAACCAACTGCTATTATTGAAATGGCTGTTAGAGGTATGCTACCAAAAAATAAATTGGGCAATGCCATCGACAAAAATTTATTTGTATATGCAGGAACAACACACCCGCACGAAGCACAAAAGCCAACTTTAGTTAAATTGAATACTTTAAAATAGGTAAATGGAAGTAATTAACACATCAGGAAGAAGAAAAACATCGGTAGCACGTATTTATGTTACCAAAGGCAAAGGTAAAATTACCATCAACGACAGAGATTACAAGGAATATTTTCCTACTACTATGTTGCAATATTTGGTAAATCAACCCTTTGAAATTACCAAAACATCGGGCGAATATGATATTAAAGCCAATGTTGATGGTGGTGGTGTAAGCGGACAAGCAGAAGCTGTTCGTTTGGCAATTTCAAAAGCATTGGTAGAAATGAATGCTGAGAACCGTATAACATTGAAACCTTTTGGAGTATTAACACGTGACCCAAGAATGGTTGAACGTAAAAAGCCCGGTCAGAAGAAGGCTCGTAAACGTTTCCAATTCAGTAAACGATAATTCTTATACTATATATATTATATACCTTATTAAATAAAATAAATGTCAAGATCAAATTATAACGAACTATTAGAGGCAGGTTGTCACTTTGGACACTTAAAAAGAAAATGGAATCCAGCAATGGCTCCTTACATTTTTATGGAAAAAAATGGCATCCACATCATTGACCTAAACAAAACCATTGTTAAGTTAGATGAAGCTGCAAATGCATTGAAACAAATGGCTAAGTCGGGCAAACGCATTATGTTTGTTGCTACAAAAAAACAAGCCAAAGAAGCTGTGGTGAATGCCATTAAGCCTTTGAATATGCCTTATGTTACTGAAAGATGGCCGGGTGGTATGCTTACCAACTTTGCTACTATCAGAAAAGCGATTAAGAAAATGACCTTAATCGACAAAATGGCTACCGATGGTACATTTGAGAACATTTCTAAAAAAGAAAGATTAAGCATTACCCGCGACAGACAAAAATTAGAGAAAAACTTAGGTTCTATTGCCGATCTTACAAGATTACCAGCAGCAATTTTTGTTGTTGATATTTCTAAAGAACACATTGCAATTGCAGAAGCAAAAAGATTAAACATACCAACTTTTGCAATTGTTGATACTAACTCTGATCCACGTTTAGTGGATTATGCAATTCCGGCAAACGATGATGCTACTAAATCAATTTCCTTGATTTTGAATACAGTAGCTAAAGCCATTGAAGAAGGATTAGCAGAGAGAAAAGTAGACAAGGATAAGGATGCTGAAAACGAAAAAGAAGGTAAAGATGGTTCTTCAAAATTTGATAATGAATTAGATGAGGATGGTAATCCAAATGTATCTTTCAAAAAAGGTTCTAAAGATAAAGAAGAGGCTCCAGCAAAGAGAACTACAAAAAGACCAAGAGCAAAAGCATAATATTAAAGCATAAAAGAACTATGTCAACATTAACAATAACAGCTGCAGACGTTAACAAATTACGCTTACAAACGGGTGCCGGTATGATGGACTGTAAAAAGGCCCTTCAAGAAGCAAACGGTGATTTTGAGGCTGCAGTAGATAATTTAAGAAAAAAAGGTCAGAAAGTTGCCGCTAACCGCAGCGATAGAGATGCAAAAGAAGGATTGGTACTTGCAAAGACTACAGCCGATAACAAAAGAGCTGCAATTATTGTATTGAACTGTGAAACTGACTTTGTTGCAAAAAACGAAGATTTTGGGAAATTTGCCAATTCAATTTTAGATGTTGCTATCAATAATAATCCTGCAACTGCAGACGAATTATTGGCACTTGACTTAAATGGTCTTAAGGTGTCAGAGCGCATACTTGAACAAGTTGGTAAAATTGGTGAGAAATTAGAAATTTCTACCTATCAGGTTATCAATGCCGAAAAGGTAGTTGCTTATAATCACCCTGGTAACAGAGTTGCCACCATTGTAGGATTTAACAAAATAGCGGATGATCAAGTTGCAAGAGATGTAGCAATGCAAGTTGCAGCTATGGCTCCTGTGGCAGTCGATAAGAATGATGTTGACTCTTCAACCATTGAAAGAGAGTTGGATATTGCCCGTGAAGTAATTCGCGCTGAAGGCAAACCTGAGGATATGGTTGAAAAAATTGCTCAAGGTAAATTGAACAAATTTTACAAGGATTCAACTTTATTAAATCAAGAATTTATTAAAGATGCTAAATTAACTGTAGCACAATATTTAGACAAAAGCGAAAAAGGATTAACCGTTACCTCTTTTAAAAGAGCAGCGTTGAGCTAGTTCCTACACATAAACACGAAAAAAGCCCGATAATTAAATTTTATCGGGCTTTTTTTTGGGGATAAATCATCCTATATTTCCCCTTTTTCGTGCTAAAATGGTGGTATTTATATCATTTATCTTTGTTTCACTAATTAATCAAGGTTATGAAAAAACAAGTTCTACTATACGCATCAGCAATTCTGATTTTTATTATCACTACTTCCGAAATTTTATCCAGTAATGGTAAAGCGGGATATACCGGCTCTCCCAATGAATCAACTTGCATCACTTGTCATTCAGGAAGCCCTCTTAATTCGGGAGGCGGCTCAATTACCATCACTACCAACATTCCTAACAACCAATATGCACCCAATATTACTTATCAAATTACGGTAACCGTTTCACAAAACAATATTTCATTATTTGGTTTTGGCTGCGAAGCACTCACTACCACAAAAAACAATGGAGGAACTTTAATCATAACCGATGCGGGATCGACAACATTAAAAACGGTTTTGATAAATGGGGTGAATCGCAGCAATGTAGTGCATACTGTATTAGGTGGTGCAAATACCAATTCTAAAGCATTTACTTTTAATTGGAAAGCACCATCGAGTAATATTGGCAATATTACATTCTATGCCGCAGGAAATGCAGCAAATGGCAACAATTCCTCAAGTGGCGACTTTATTTACAACACATCAAAAATTATAACCCCCGACCCTGCCACAGGAATTGCGGAAGAAACAATTGAAAAGGAATTAAGTGTTTTTCCAAATCCAATAAAAAGCACTTTCTCAGTAAAAATATCTTCGAAAAAAACATACGACCTAAGTCCTACTTTCACTTTATTTAATCTGAATGGTTCAATTGTAAAAGAACTCAGCATACAAAACACTTCCTTTGAAACAAAAACCTATTCCTTCAATCGCGATGATATTGCATCTGGAATATACCTTTTACAGGTAATTGACGGAACAAAAATTCAGTACAGCAAGTTGGTGGTTGAATAAAACCATATGCTGGTTTGCGATTTTTTTTGTAAATTTATTGTGTGAAACCCCTTTTAAACAATAGCAATTCCCTTTTCATTTTTGCTTTCGTCCTTTTGTGTTCAATTAACACTTTAGGATTTAATGCAAATACAGACAGTTTAAAAAAGGAAAACATAGTGAAGTTGAATTTGCTATCACTGCCGCTTAAAACAATCTCCGTACAAGGTGAAATGACCATCAATAGACGATGGTCGTTTTGTTTGGGCCTAGCATATATACCCAACAGAGATTTACCCTTTGGTGCAGGAAACTACATCAAGCCCTTTTTTACGAACTCAAAATTCAATGCGCTTTTAATAACACCCGAAGTGCGTTATTATCCTATAAAAAAACAGTCGGCCACCAACGGTTTTTATTTGTCGGGATACTTACGCTACAAGCATACAAATTTTAATACCACTTTCGCATTTGTTGACAGCAGTAGCACCTCCTACGTTTTCCCTATTCATTATGGTGCCGATGCAATTGCACTTGGAGGTATGTTGGGCTATCAGTTTAAAGTAAAACGTTTTTCACTCGACTTTTGGGTAATTGGAGTTCACGGAGGTTACCAACAATCGGATGTAGATATTGATATTACTGGATTAACGGTACTGTTAGACAAGCCTGAAGTAAAGGAGCAAATGGACAAGGCTTTTAACAATAGTGATGTTCCACGTTGGCTAAAAAATGAAGCAAAAAATTACTTGGCTCAAAATGCGGTAGCATTTAGTTGGTCGCAACCCTATGTAGGTATTCGAAGCGGACTAACAATAGGCTTCAGATTCTAATTTCACTATTTATCTACTTTCTTTTTATGCTTTACCGGTAATGAAAAACCGAGCGATGCAATTGCTTGAAAAGTATAAAAAGAATGATTAGCTTTGCCTGTTCCTATGGTTAACACATTGGTATAATTGGCAAAACTCCCCTTTACACTGCTTTCAAAAAACCAATAATTGAAAAAATCGTATCGTATACCTATGTCTGCACCCACTATGTAACCCGCAATGTGAAAGCGGTTGTCCAAGCGCGTACCAAAAAGAGTAACATCGGTTTTAGGAATAACAATCCCAGGTCCTACCTTGATAACAGCACTCAACCAATGTTTCTTATTTTTTGTTTTTAAAAGAGTTTGTCTTTTTATGGCATTAAACATTAAAAAATTGGCACCGTTTGTATGTTCGAATTTTAAAAAACTTGGGCTAACCAAAGTATCCTTATCGTAATGGGTTCCGCGAATTTGTCCTGTTAAATGTGCTGTTTGATTGTTTATCATCACATATTTGGAATGATCAAAATTTATTTCAATTCCAATATTTTGTTTGTTGTTAAAATAATATCCGATGCGGTATACGTACTGAGGAATGGTAAGATCGGTTCTTAAAATATCTCTAAAGCCGGTTCTGTCCTTTGCCTTTAAATCATATAAAGTAAAATCATAATTATCGCTTCCCGAATTACTAAAATGGATGTCGCTTTTGGAATAATAGTCTTTGTTATATCCCCAAGCAAAATAAAAAGTTCCTGTTGCCGTATTCTTTTGTCCGGGGCAATCACAAACACTTTCTTGGGCCTTTAAATTGTTTGAAAGCAAAAATGCAAGTATGCCTGATAAAAAAATTAATTTATTCATTTCTTTTCTTCTTTTCATTTCGCCTTAAATATCCGATTAAGAAAACCGCACAAGCCGGCAATAATATTGGCGCAAGTATATATGCTGCACCAACAGTAACTTTTAAAATAATTGTTGCAATGCTTATCAAAACAATTAATACAGCACCTATTTTTTCAAGAATATGAAATTTCATACGATACAAATGTACTATATTCTAATTTATGTGAAGCTTGATAATTACTATTAAAATCTTACTAAATTTGCTAAACAGTTGATATTATGAGTTGGTTACCGATAGTACTAAATTCTTTAACGGAAGAAGAGCTTTTTAAACTAAAAGCCCTAAAATTAATTGGTAAAGAAAGGTTGGTTTACAACTATGTACTTTCTTTTCGAAAAAAATCAATTCCAGAAAAGACTAAAATATGCAGTCATCTCGAAATTAGTGAAACGCATTACTATAAAATTAACTCTGTTTTATTAAGCAAAATATATATCATTTTTACGGATGACAACAATCCTTTATCACTATTTGGATTCCTAAAGTCAAAAGGCTTGTTTACCTTAGTAAAACACGAAATACTGGCAAAAGACAAAGAAATAATAAAGGAAAAAGAAGAAAATAAAAATACTGCATTTTACCTCAATTGCTTTCATTTACTTATCGACCTTCCTTATAAATTTTACGATGAAAAACTTACCAATCAATTTGGAGGCAAGTATTTAAAAACACTTGCTAATTGCACAGAATCGGACAAACTTTATATTACCTACCATAAATTATTTTCGGATTTTAACCGAAATGCCGCCCGAAAAAATGCAGTCAAAAATCAAAAAATACAATTAAGTGATTTATTGGAAGAAGAGAAAAAACTTGCCGCTTCGACTCATTATTTAGCCTGTTACTACTTATACAGAACAATTATTAGTTATTACACCTTTTACAAAAGTGATTCTGCAAAAATACTTGAGTATGTAAAAAAAGCAACACAGCTCAAAGATAAAATAGCCTATTTATTTCCTATTGACATAGGTGTATTCTTAGAATTATTGTATGCCGACTCCCTTATGTTTGCAAGCAAAACAGAAGAAGCATACTCAATATACCACAAGGCTTTTTCGAAAGGCGTTCCTACTGAAATGTATGGCTATTATTATCACTGTGAACAATATGGTTTGGTGAGCATCATTATGAAGCAATGTGAACAAGCGGAGCAATTTTTGAAAGAGGTATTTACTTCGTGTATCGATGATAAAACTGACATTTATGCCACAAGGGGCGCTTTAACATTTGCCAAATTGTATTTAAGCTGCAACGATTACAAACAAGCCATCCATTATATTAACATTGCAAAACAAATAAATGAAAAGAGCTTCTATTTGCCTTTTGATTTGCAGTTGCGCGTATTGGAAAATATCTATTTTTATTTAAAGAATGATTTTTTGTTTGCGAAGCAGCTTGCTACCCGCAACATTAAATTTATAAAGGGGCAGCATAATAATCAAACATTTGAAAATTATATTCTCTTATTCAAATCAATTATTGCATTTACAAACCAAATTGAAGAGGGAACTGCAATAGAAAAAACAATACTTAAAAAACAAATCTCTTTACAAAATGGATTTAAGAATTTGTATTGCAACTTAGTTGAGAAATTAATGGTAAATATAGGTTAGGTTCTTTCAAACAATATCCGCTTTCCTTTTATTGCTTCGTCAAAAACACCCTTTTTGTATACCAAATTTCCATTTACAAAGGTGTGTGTTACCTTCGCAGAAAACTGTTGTCCTTCAAAAGGACTCCAAGCACAAGCATACAGAATATTACTCTTTTCTACTTTCCAAGAATCATTTAAGTTAACCAAAACCAAATCGGCCCAATAACCTTGGCGTATAAATCCACGCTTTTCTATTTGAAAACAAACAGCAGGAGCGTGACACATTTTTTCAACCACCTTTTCCAATGTAATCTTCTTTTGCTTGTACAATTCCAACATTGCAACCAATGCGTGCTGAACCAAAGGACCACCGGAAGGAGCCTTAAAATAAGATTGCTCTTTTTCTTCTTTTGTATGTGGAGCGTGGTCGGTAGCTACAATATCTATTTTATTATCAATCACAGCTTGTAAAATTGCATCCCTGTCGGATATTGTTTTCACCGCTGGATTCCATTTAATAAATGTTCCTTTTGTTTCATAATCGGCATCGGTAAACCAAAGATGATGAATACAGGCTTCGGCAGTTATTCGTTTTTTATTTAATGGAAGGGTATTGTCAAATAACTCTATTTCTCTTGCTGTTGAAATATGTAAAATATGTAAACGAGTGTTATGCTTTTTAGCCAATTTCACAGCTAAAGATGAGGACTTATAACAAGCTTCAGCACTTCTTATTTGCGGATGCATTTGTATAGGAACATCTTCCCCGAATTTTTCTCTCGCAGCAGCTGTATTTGCTTTTATAGTTTCTTCGTCTTCACAATGTGTGGCAATTAACAATTTACATTCAGCAAAAAGTGTATCCAAGGTTACAGGATTATCAACCAGCATATTTCCGGTTGAAGAACCCATAAATACTTTTATACCGCATACATTGCGGGGATTTGTTTTAAGCACTTCCTCAATATTATTGTTAGAAGCACCCATAAAAAAAGAATAATTTGCCAGTGAAGTACGGGAGGCTATCTCGTATTTTTGTTCCAGTAATTCCTGTGTAAAAGTATTGGGAATAGTGTTCGGCATCTCCATAAATGTGGTTATTCCACCTGCTACTGCTGCCTTCGACTCAGAATAAATATTTCCTTTGTGTGTTAATCCCGGTTCACGAAAATGCACTTGATCATCAATACATCCCGGTAATAAATGCAATCCTGTTGCATCTAACTCGCTTGCATCTGTATTTGTAATAGGGCCTTTGGAAACTTCAATGATAATGCCATTTTCAATGAGAACATTCCCTATGAAAATTTCTCCTTCATTTACAATTGTTGCATTTTTTATAAGGATGGCGGACATAAATTATTTACCTTTAAAACGCATTTCAATCACTCCCCAAAAGGCTTCTTTAAAAATACCGGTACTCATCTTAGATTGCCCCTCTCTTCTATCTGTAAAGGTAATTGGCACCTCTCCTACTTTAAATCCCATTTTTTTTGCATCGTATTTCATCTCAATTTGAAAAGCATATCCAACAAAGCGAATATTATCCAGGTCAAGCGACTCCAATACTTTTCTTTTATAGCATTTGAATCCTGCAGTGGTATCACTAATATTAATCCACAATACACAACGAACATACACCGATGCAAAATAGGACATCATCACCCTGCTCATTGGCCAATTTGCAATTTTACCACCCTTGGTATAACGCGAGCCTATTGCCACATCCATTCCCTTATTTTTACAAGCATCTAAGAGTCTTACTAAATCATCAGGATTATGTGAAAAATCGGCATCCATCTCAAAAATATAATCGTAGCCTTTTTGCAGCGCCCATTTAAACCCGTGTATATAGGCTGTTCCTAAACCCAACTTCCCCTTTCTTTCTTCCATAAAAAGCTTGCCGGGAAATTCATTCATCAAAGTACTCACAATTTTTGCAGTACCATCGGGCGAACCATCATCTACAATTAACACGTGAAAGGGCTCTTGTAAAGAAAATACTTTTCGTATCATCTTTTCAATGTTTTCCTTTTCGTTGTAGGTAGGTATGATTACTAAGTTCGACAAAGTCAATTTTTTTGCTAAGATAAGACTGAAATTATTAAAAATCGATTCCTTTACATAATTTAACGAAATAGTAGTGTGCATTAACAAAGCATTTTTTGTACATTTAGAGTATAAAAAAAGAATATAACGATGGGTAAACGTTGGGTATTGAAAGATAGGGTGGATGAGAATGTAACAAAACAACTTTCGCAAGAATTGGGCATTAGTGAGGTTATTAGCGAATTATTGATTCATAGAGAAATTGACACCTTTGAAAAAGCTAAAAAATTTTTCAGACCCGAACTAAGCCATTTACACAATCCGTTTTTAATGAAAGATATGGATAAAGCGGTAAATCGCTTAGAGAAAGCTATACAAAAAAATGAAAACATATTGGTATACGGTGATTACGATGTGGACGGCACTACATCGGTTGCAATGGTCTATTCATTTCTTAAAACTTTCCATAACAACGTTAGCTATTATATTCCCGACAGATACAAGGAAGGTTATGGAATATCCATAGCAGGAATTGATTTTGCTGCCGACAACGACATTTCTTTAGTAATAGCATTGGATTGCGGTATAAAAGCAATTGATAAAATTAATTATGCCAACACTAAAAATGTAGATTTTATTATTTGCGACCACCACCGCCCGGGAACTGAATTACCAGAAGCTGTTGCTGTACTCGACCCTAAAAGAAACGATTGCGAATACCCTTTTAAAGAATTATCAGGCTGCGGAGTAGGGTTCAAACTTATTCAGGCCTATACAGAAAAAAACAATATTGATTTTTCACAAATTGAAAATTTACTTGACTTTGTTGCTGTTAGTATTGCTGCCGACATAGTACCCATTGTGGATGAAAACAGAGTGCTTGCACATTATGGATTAAAGCAACTTAACAGTAACCCACGAAAAGGATTTAAGGCGATTATTGAATTGGCAGGACTAAAAAAAGAAATAACCATCAACGATATTGTATTTGGGTTTGCACCTCGCATCAATGCAGCCGGACGAATGGAAAGTGGTAACAGCGCTGTTCAATTGCTCATTTCTGATTCAGACTATGGAGCAGAAAAATCGGGTGCAGGAATTGATACGGTTAATACAGAAAGACGTACAGTTGATACGGCTATCACCGCAGAGGCAATGAGTATGGTGGAGGAAGACACTTCTTTTGCAAAAAAGAAATCGACTGTATTGTTTAACAGTCAATGGCACAAAGGTGTTGTGGGCATTGTTGCATCGCGTTTAATTGAAAAATATTACCGACCAACAATCATATTAACCGAATCAAATGGTTTTGCAACGGGCTCTGCCCGCTCAGTAAAAAACTTTGATGTGTATAATGCAATTGAAGCCTGTAGCGATTTGCTTGACCAATTTGGTGGACATAAATATGCGGCAGGTTTATCACTCAAAATAGAAAATCTAGAGGCTTTTAAAACCAAATTCGAAAAAATAGTTTCAGAAACAATTGAAGTAAATAGTTTGGTCCCCGAAATTGAAGTGGATGCAACCATCGCTTTCGATGACATTGATGCTAAATTTTTTAGGGTACTCAATCAGTTTGCGCCTTTTGGTCCCGGAAATATGGCCCCTGTATTTATGAGTGAGAACATTTACGACAAAGGAAATGTACGTATTGTTGGAAACAAACATCTGAAAATGGGTTTGCTGCAACAAAATAAAAAGAGAGGTTTTGATGCAATTGCTTTCGGTCAATCCGACCATTACACAGCTATTGCTGCTCGACAGTCATTTACTTCCTGCTTTACCATTGAAGAAAACAGTTGGAACGGAACCACTACCTTACAATTAAATGTGAAAGATATTCGGATTGAAGAATCGTAAAAGCGATTTTTAGAAATGCTATCTACTCTTTCAAATCAAACGACTCCATAAACTTGGTAGTGTAATTACCTTTAATGAAATCTTCGTTTTTCATTAAACGCAAATGAAATGGAATGGTTGTTTTTACTCCTTCAATAACATACTCACTCAAGGCACGGTGCATTTTTGCAATAGCCTCTTCCCTTGTTTGAGCAACGGTTATCAATTTAGCAATCATTGAATCGTAATTAGGCGGAATGGTATATCCGGCATAAATATGAGAATCAACACGAATACCATGACCACCCGGTGTGTGTAATACAGTAATTTTTCCTGGTGATGGTCTAAAACCATTGAAAGGATCTTCTGCATTTATTCTGCATTCAATAGCGTGCAATTGCGGATAATAATTTTTACCCGAAATAGGTGTTCCTGCCGCTACCAATATTTGCTCGCGTATTAAATCATAATTAATTACCTCTTCTGTTATGGGGTGTTCTACCTGAATACGTGTATTCATTTCCATAAAATAAAATTCGCGGTGTTTGTCAACCAAAAACTCTACAGTCCCCACACCTTCATATTTTACAGCCAAAGCAGCCTTAACAGCAGCCTCTCCCATACGGTTACGCAACTCATCCGTCATAAACGGTGACGGTGTTTCTTCTGCCAATTTTTGATGTCTGCGCTGAATAGAACAATCTCTCTCGCTTAGGTGGCAGGCTTTTCCAAACTGGTCGCCAACAACTTGTATCTCAATATGACGCGGTTCTTCAATGTATTTCTCAAGATACATTCCATCATTACCAAATGCTGCACCTGCTTCTTGTCGGGCCGAATCCCAAGCGGCTTGCATCTCCTCTTCTTTCCAAACAATACGCATACCTCTTCCACCACCACCGGCAGTAGCTTTTAATATGACAGGATATTTTATTTTTTTTGCAATTTTTAATCCCTCTTCTACACTTTCCAACAAACCATCCGAACCAGGAATAGTAGGTACTCCAGCCTTTTTCATTGTGTCTTTCGCATTGGATTTATCACCCATACCTTCAATCATTTCGGGCGAAGCCCCAATAAATTTTATTCCGTGTTCCTTACAAATTTTAGAAAATTTAGCATTCTCCGATAAAAATCCATAACCCGGGTGTATGGCACATGCATTCGTAATTTCAGCTGCCGATATAATATTGGGAATATTTAAATAAGAATCTTTGCTTGGCGGAGGACCAATACAAACAGCCTCGTCCGCAAATTTAACGTGTAAACTTTCTTTGTCGGCTGTGGAATAAACAGCTATTGTTTTAATTCCCATTTCACGACAAGTACGTATTATTCTTAGGGCTATTTCACCGCGGTTTGCTATCAGTATTTTCTTGAACATAGTTTTTCAATTTGAAAATTAAATAATTTGACCATTTGAACATTGTGCTAATGAATGAATAGAATTATTTTTCATATTAATCATCACACAAACAAATTTTCAAATTAACTTGGGTCTACCAAAAACAAAGGTTGATCGTACTCTACCGGAGTAGCGTCATTCACCAATACTTTTACAATCTTACCCGTTATATCGCTTTCAATTTCATTGAATAATTTCATTGCTTCAATGATACAGGTGACCTTTCCAGGCTTTACTTCATCGCCTATATTCACAAATAAAGGTTTATCAGGTCCTGCCGAACGGTAAAAAGTTCCAATCATTGGTGATTTAATGGTGATGTATTTTGCTTCATTACTAGCAGCCACAGGTGCTGCTTGTTGAGCAACAGGAGCTGCTTGTTGCACATTGGCTACTGGTGCAGCAACGGGTGCTACAGCTTGGATTGGAGCTTGAATATAAGTAGGTTCGTTAACTTGTCCGGCCGGTGTTTTAATTACAATTTTAAAGCCTTTCGATTCCAACTCTACTTCACTTACACCCGACTTAGCGACAAATTTTATTAGGTCTTGAATTTCTTTTAATTCCATATTGCTATTGTTTGAATATTTTAGATAAAAGTATAAAAAAATTTATATTTAAATAATTAACTGTTATATCCCCATTTAAGATAAATTGCACCCCAGGTAAACCCTCCGCCAAAAGCCGAAATAATCAGGTTATCTCCTTTTTTCAATTGCTTTTCATAATCCCACAAACACAAAGGAATTGTTCCTGCTGTTGTGTTTCCATAACGTTGAATGTTCAACATCACCTTCTCAGGTCCCAAACCCATTCTGCTCGCTGTTGCATCAATAATTCGTTTGTTTGCTTGGTGTGCTACCAACCAAGCCACATCATCACTTTTTAAATTATTGCGCTCCATTATTTCAGCAGAAACATCGGCCATATTTTTTACAGCAAACTTATATACAGTTTTTCCTTCTTGAAAAACAGCATGTTCACGCGCATCTACTGTTTGATGAGAGGCCGGTTTTAATGAACCGCCCGCCTTTTGATGTAAATAATTTCTACCTGATCCATCAGAACGTAAAATAGAATCTACTATTCCATTTTCGTCTGTTGATGGCTCCAATAAAACTACTCCAGCACCGTCACCAAAAATAATGCAAGTCGATCTATCTTGATAATCAATGATGGACGACATTTTATCGGCACCTACTACTAATATTTTTTTGTGTGTTCCGGTTTCAATAAATTTTGAAGCAGTAACCAAAGAATATATAAAACCAGAACAAGCTGCACTTACATCATAACCCCAAGCATTTGTTGCCCCAATCTTATCACAAATTACATTCGCTGTAGAAGGAAAAACCATATCGGGAGTAACTGTCCCTACAATTACCATATCAATCTCTAATGCTGATATTCCACGCTTTTCTAATAATTTATTGATTGCTTCAACGCACATATCAGAGGTTGCTTTCCCCTCACCTTTCAATATTCTACGTTCTTCTATTCCCGTTCGGGTAAGAATCCAATCTTCGGTGGTGTCCACCAATTTCTCTAACTCTTTGTTGGTTAGAATGTAATCGGGAACATACCCGTTTACGGCTGTTATGGCGGCTCTTATCTTTGTCATTCGCTAAAGGCTTGTTTAATTTTATCAGACAACTTTGATTCTACTACATTTTTTGAAAGCAGCAGCATATTTTTTATTGCCAAAGGACTTGATATCCCGTGACCTATCATAACAGTTGAATTTATTCCCAACACAGGAGTTCCACCATACAATTCGTAATTAAAACGATTAAAATATTCATCGTTTATATTGCGTTTTTTTATTAGTGTATAAAATGCTTCTGCTTCTTTTAATACCACATTTCCGGTAAATCCATCGCATACAATAACATCTACATTTTCTGAAAACAAATCACGCCCCTCCACATTACCAATAAAATTAAAATGCTTACTACCCTTCATTAAATTATGTGCTGATTGACTTACTAAATTTCCTTTTTCGGCTTCTTCACCAATGTTCAGTAAACCTACTCTCGGATTATTAATGTTATAAACATATTTAGCAAATAAAGAGCCCAACATTCCAAACTGATACAACACATCAGGCTTACAGTCTGCATTGGTTCCAACATCCAAAATAAGACTAACACTGCCACTTTCCTTTGGTAATATTGATATACTACAAGGACGAATAACGCCTGTAATTGTCTTAACAGTAAGCATAGATCCTACCAACATAGCGCCTGTATTTCCTACACTTGCAAAGGAATCGATCTTACCTTCTTTTAATGCAGAAAACCCAAGCGTTATGCTTGAGTTAGCTTTTTGTGAGTAGGCCTTTGTTGGGTGTTCGGCCATTTCTATTACCTCTTGAGCATCAATTATCTCAAAGTTTTCGGAATTGGCACCTTGCGATGAGAGTTCCTTTTCTATAAGATCTTTCTTCCCAAAAAGTACAATTTTAACAGAAGAGGGTAATTCGGCTTGGGCCAATATGGCTCCTCCGATAGTCGCTTTGGGGGCAAAGTCGCCACCCATAACATCTAAACCTATCTTCATCAAGAAACAGATTAAGCTTCTTTAGTGCCTTTCATTACTTTTTTACCTCTGTACATACCTGTTTCGGTATTTACACGGTGCAATAATGAAACATCACCGGTTGTAGGATCTACAAACAAAGTACTAGGTACTGCATTATCGTGTGTTCTTCTTTTGTCGCGTCTCGATTTCGAGATCTTTCGTTTAGGATGTGGCATTTTACTTTTTTATTTTATGTTTATTCTTTTGTTTTTATATTCTTCAGTGCTTCCCACCTACTGTCATTTTGTTCATTATTTTTAATCGAATATTGCTCTAACTTAGTCAACACTTCCTTATCACACAAAGAGTTATCCTCGTTGCTTTCGCAGGGTATACGCTGGTAAGGCAACAACAAGCCTATGTATTCATATAGGGTTTGCGCAATATTCAGTACTGTTGTGGAGGGACTTAATACCAATATATCATCGGTATCATTATACGGCTCGTTATCAAATTTTACGATAAGCCTTTGTTGCGAACCGGTAGGCAGTGAATAGTTTACTAAACACCTGTCGCAATCAATGCCAATAACAGCTTCGATATCGAAATTCAATATAAGTAGGGTTTCCTGTCTATTCAAAAGCACCTTTACCTTAACATCGGCACTTTTAATTTCGGAATCCATAAAACCCTCCTGCTCAAAGAACGCATTGGTTATTTGGAACTCGTACTCGTGTTCTCCTAAACTTAATCCCAAAAATGGGATTGTAAATTGATCCAAATATGCCATTTTCCCCTCAAAATTTTAGAAAGGAGGGCAAAGATAGCATTTATTTTGAAAGTACGAACAAAAAATTGGTCGATTTGCTTGTGTGAGTAATGGGAAGCTAAGAAAAGAGAGGCTTATTCTACCCAACTTTTGTAATATTTGCCATCATCTATATCAAGCGCCTCCTGAGTAACCATTAATGGCTTAAAAGTATCTACCATAACTGCAAGCTCTTCCGTTTTAGTTTGACCAATGCTGCGTTCCATAGCTCCCGGTGCCGGACCGTGAGGAATTCCCTTTGGATGAAGTGATATATCACCTTGTTCAACGTTGTTACGGCTCATAAAATCACCGTCAACATAATACAATACCTCATCGGAATCAATGTTGCTGTGATTATAAGGTGCAGGTATAGCCTGTGGGTGATAATCGTACAAACGCGGACAAAAAGAACATACAACATACGTATCGGTTTCAAAAGTTTGGTGAACCGGAGGCGGTTGATGCACCCTGCCTGTAATGGGCTCGAAATTATGGATTGAAAAACCATAAGGGTAATTAAAACCATCCCATCCTATTACATCAAAAGGGTGGCTGGCATAAACTACCGGATGAATTATTCCTTGCTTTTTTATTTTGATGGTAAAATCGCCTTTTTTATCGTGTGTTTCTAAGTTTTGAGGCAATTTAAGGTCGCGCTCACAAAAAGGTGAATGCTCTAACAATTGCCCAAAATTATTTTTGTAGCGCTTAGGAAAATAAATTGGACTGAACGACTCCAAATAAAGTAAGCGATTTTCGGTTGTGTCAAATTCTATTTGATAAATCATTCCGCGGGGAATAATCAAATAATCGCCATACTCAAAAGGAATATTACCCATAAAGGTTTTTAGGGTTCCACTTCCTCTGTGCACAAAAATCATTTCATCAGCATCAGCATTTTTATAAAAATAATCTGACATTGATTGCTGTGGAGCAGCTAAACCCAAATGCACATCGCTGTTCACCAATAAGGTTTTACGACTCTCTAAAAAATCGGCAACAGGTTTTACCTTAAACCCTTTCAGCATCATCGCTTTAATATTATTCTCAACTGCAATCTTAGGGCGTACATCAACAGCTTTACCAATTTCCTTTACCTGTGTAGGTCGGTGAGTATGGTATAACAAGGATGACATTCCGTGAAACCCTTCTGTTCCGAACAATTGTTCGTAATAATAGTTTCCGTTCGGTTTGGTAAATGTTGTATGGCGTTTTTGCGGAAAATTTCCGAGTTTATGGTAGATAGGCATTTGATTTTATATTATAATAATTGCGCTTCCTTATTTATACTGTAACATTTTCAACAACCTTAGGCAAAGTAGTATTTTTCAAAGCATCAAAACCGTCTGAAACATTTACTATACGGTAACCATTTCCTACAAGCATAGATCCTGCAATCATCGAGCGATAGCCGCTTTTGCAATGCAAATAATAGGTTTTGTTTTTATCTAAAGCGGGTATATTTTCATTCATAAAGTCAAGCGGACAACTTGGAACACCTTTTAAATGCTCCGTGCTATACTCACCTGGTTTCCGAACATCCAACACATCCAATTTTTTATCTTTTAACAATTCTTCAAGTTGCACAGCACTAACCGAATTTATAGTTTCCAATGTCCTTCCCGAATTTTTCCAAGCTTCAACTCCACCTTCCAAATATCCAATGGTGTTGTCGTAACCTACGCGTGCAAGTCGCAACACAGCCTCTCCTTCTCTTCCTTTATCGGTAATTAAAATAATTTGTCGCTTGATATCAAGAATAAGCGTTCCTGCCCAAACAGCAAATTGCCCGTCAATACCAATATTCAAGGCTCCTTTAATAAATCCGCTTCCAAAATCTGCAGGCTTACGTGTATCTAAAATCAAGGCTCCTATTTTTACAGCCGCTTCCACTTCTTCTGAAGACATTGGATTTACACCAGCACTCATCACTTCTTCAATGGATGCATACCCATTTTTATTGATGCTCGCATTTTTTTGAAAGTACTGTGGTGCAGGCAATATACCTGTAGTAACTTGCTGAATAAACTCCTGCTTGCTCATATTCTGCAAAGCGTAATTAAACTTTTTCTGGTCACCGATAGTAGATGATTTTTCGCTGCTGATATTTTTTCCGCAAGCAGAACCGGCACCGTGTGCAGGATACACCAATACATCATCAGGCAAAGTCATTATTTTATTACGCAAAGAATCAAACAACATTCCGGCTAAATCATCTTGTGTTAAGTCACTTTTAATTGCTAAATCAGGTCTTCCTACATCACCAATAAACAAGGTATCCCCACTAAATACGGCATATTCCTTACCATTTTCATCAAACAATAAATAACAAGCCGATTCGGGTGTATGACCCGGAGTATGTAATACATTTATTTTTATTTTTCCAACAGTAAAAACATCGCCATCGCTGGTGCTTATAATTTCATAATTTGTTTGGGCTGTTGGCCCGTATATAATTTGAGCCCCTGTTTTTTTTGCCAAATCAACGTGACCAGAAACAAAATCTGCGTGAAAATGAGTTTCAAATATGTACTTTATCGTGGCATTTCTGCTTTTCGCCTGTTCAATATAGGGAGCGGTTTCGCGCAAAGGATCAATAATGGCAGCCTCTCCATTCGATTCTATATAGTAAGCAGCCTCCGATAAGCATCCTGTGTAAAGTTGTTCAATATACATAGTTCAAAAATAGTAAATAATACCCACTTTGTCCAATCCTATTTTTTTTAGATTTGACAAAGCAAATTTACAAAAATGAAAAGTATATCCATTGTTTTCTGTCTGTTATGTTTGTCGTTATCCATAGCGGCACAACCTTTAGAACAAAACTACCCAAGCGGGGCAAAGAAAAGTTTTGAGAATTACAAAAATGGGATGCAAGAAGGGCGCTCAACCTTTTGGTATGAAAATGGAAAAATTGCAAAGGAAGGCGATTATAAAAATGGAAAAGAGGAAGGGAAATGGTCTTTTTATTATGAAAATGGAAAACCAAAAGCAGAAGAAAATTATAGGTGGGGTAAAAAAAATGGTGCTGCCAACTACTATTATATAAATGGCAACAAAGCACAAATTGCGTTTTATATACTGGATAGTCCCGACAGTACTTGGAAAGCTTGGTACGACAATGGAAAACAAAAAAGTATTGAAAATTTTAAAAACAAAAAAAAGAACGGAAAATTTCTTTACTATTTTGAAAATGGCAATTTACGAGAGGATGGTAACTTTAAAGATGATAAGCCTACTGACTCCTATATTTCCTATTACGAAGACGGAAAAACTGAAAAAAAAGGAAACTATAAAGCGGGTATCCGAGATGGGAAATGGACTATCTACTACCCTAACGGCACAATAAAAGAAGAAGGCGAATACAAAAACAAGGATTATTTTTTAGGAACATTTAATGATGAAAAAGGAAAAGAATGGATAAAAAACGGAAATGGAAAGCTCATTAATAAGTATGCAAACGATATAAAAAAATCAGAAGGAGAATACAAAGACGGACAACTAACGGGTGAGTGGATTTTCAATTTTGTTGATGGCACAAAGGAATTCCAAGCAATTTATATTGCGGGGAAAATGAATGGAAAAGCCACCTACTGGTTCCCTTCGGGAAAAATACAAAAAGAAGGATTGTATGTTAACGATAAAAAAGAAGGATTGTGGAAATGGTTTAACGAAGATGGAACGCCCGATATGCAAGGTTATTTTGTGCAAGACAAACAAAATGGACATTGGATTTACTTTTATAAAAATGGCATAAAAGAATTCGAAGGCAATTACAAAAATGGACTACACGATAGTGTTTGGACTTATTACTACAAAAACAAAGCGCTATGGAAAAAAGGTCCTTTTGTAAATGATTTAAAAAATGGACTTTGGACTACTTATTTTGAAAGTGGTGCAAAACTGCAAGAAGGAAATTACAGCGAAAACTTAGAAGAAGGATTATGGATAGCCTATTATGAAAACGGACAAAAAAAGGATGAAGGCAGTTTTAAAAAGGCAAAGATGGATGGTATTTGGAATGGTTGGTACGACAGTGGGAAACAAAACTATTCCGGAATGTATAAGGAAGGAATTAAAGATGGTGCCTGGAGTTTTTGGAACGAAAAAGGAGGAAAAATAAAAGAGTGCGGATATGCATTTGGTAAAGAAAATGGGAAGTGCACCGTTTGGTACGATAACGGAAATAAAAAAGAAGAGGGATTCTATAAAAATTATTTGAAAGATGGGTTATGGATTTTCTATTATGAAACAGGTGGGCACTTTGAGGAAGTAAACTACAAACTGGGTAAGCAAGATGGCAAAAAAACAACCTGGTACGAATGGGGAGTGGTGTGGCAAAAAGGCAAATTTAAAAACGGGGTTCGTGATGGTAAGTGGCAATATTTTGACCAAGAAGGGAAGTTGAAAACTGAAGCAGTTTACAAAGATGGGAAATTGGAGAAAAATTAATTACCCAAATTTAACTGATGCCATTGATATAGATCCCATTTGATAGGAATTGTTAAATATTTCAATAGGATCTTTTTCGTCTGTTAAAGCAATCGAATAAATGAGTGGTAAAAAATGTTCGTTTGTTGGTACTGCATAATTTGCTGCCTTGCCCAATTTATCATAGTTAACAATTGCATTGTGATTTCTACTTGCAATATACTGCATCATTTTTTCATTGAACTCTTCAGTCCAATCATACACCTTATTATCAAAACGCAACATCCCTAAATTGTGTACAATATTACCACTGCTTACAATTAATACCCCTTCTTCGCGTAACTGCTTTAATTCCTTAGCCAGTTCATAATGATAGGAAGGCGGTTTCGTATAATCAATACTCAATTGAAAAACAGGAATGTCGGCCTTGGGATACATAGGTAATAACACCGACCAAGTTCCATGATCTAAGCCCCATTCCATATACGAAATTACTTCTGTTTTTGTGATTAATTGTGACGTTTTTTTAGCAAAATCGGGACTCCCGGCTGCTTTATATTCCACATCAAAAAGCTTTTGAGGGAAGCCGCCAAAATCGTGAATGGTTCGCGGCTGAGGCATAGCCGTAACCATTGTTCCTTTGGTAAGCCAATGTGCCGATATACACAATACTGCCTTAGGTTTTGTTAGTTGGTTTGCTACATTTTTCCAGCCACGGGTATACTCATTATCTTCAATGGCATTCATAGGACTACCGTGACCAATAAACAATACAGGCATTTTTATTTTTTCACCCCCTTGTTGCACAAGCTGCTCTTTCAACTGTTGTAAAGATATACTCGCTGCCATCATTCCTAAACTTGCTTGTTTTATAAAGTGCCTTCTTTGCATAAATAAATATCACCCCAAAGATACGCTTCCTTTAACAAATAGGTATCAGCAGTAAAACCATTTTTATTTGTATTTTTACAGAAACATTAAAATTAAAAAATGAAACATTTCTTTACTCTAATTCTACTTTTTGCAACTACGCAATTATTTTCTCAAACAATTGATACTACAAACGGTAGATATTACAATGAAATATTTCCACAGATAACAACTACTTCAAACATTACCTATGGTTCGGGAATTGGGGTGAACGGACAACCTGTAACCTTAATAATGGATATTTACCAACCAGTAGGTGATACAGTTTCAAAAAGACCCTTGATAGTTTGGGCACACGGAGGAAGTTTTATTGGAGGGAGTAAAACCAATGGCGATGTAGTCGCCTTAGCAACTCATTTTGCAAAAATGGGCTATGTGTGTGCCTCCATTGACTACCGAATAGGGATGTTTCCAATAGATTCAATAAATGCCACAAAAGCAGTAGTGAGAGCTACACAAGATATGAAAGCCGCTGTTCGCTATTTTAGAAAAGATGCTGCAACAAGTAATTTATATAAAATACATTCCAATTATGTTTTTGCTGGTGGTAGTTCAGCAGGGGCATTTATGTCGTTGCATTTAGCGTATATGGATAAAGTGGCAGAAGTGCCTGCTTATGTAAACATTAACAATATGGGCGGAATAGATGGAATTAGCGGAAGTCCCGGATACTCACATCAGGTTAACGGAGTGGTAAATTTATGTGGCGCATTGGGCGATTCAACTTGGATTGAACCGGGCGATGTTCCTTTTGTTAGCATGCACGGAAATATAGACGCTACTGTTCCTTATGGATCATCATTAATATCGGTTGCAGGTTTTCCTTTAATGGTAGTTGACGGAAGCGCATCGTTAAATCCACGCGCAAACAATTTAGGTATTAATAACCCATTTCATACTTATTGGGGAGCCGATCACGTTCCTTACCTTGGTAATGTTCCATACATGGATACTACTATTAATTTTGTAAAGATATTTCTACGACCACTTTTGGTGCAACCTTCTGTTACATCAGTCCTAAAAGAAGAAATTAAACCTACACTTGCCTTATACCCAAACCCAACAACAAATAATATTACTGTTGCCATAAACGATAAGTCAACACTGTTACAATCTAATTTACGTATTATGAATTTGTTAGGGCAAGAAAAAGAAGTAATCATTGTAAACAAAAATAAAAGTAATGTAACTTTGAATGTTAGCAGCTTCCCGCAAGGCATTTACTTTCTAAGATACGGTGCTTCGAGCGAACAGGTTGTGAAATTTATTAAAGAATAATTTAAGAGCCTGTTT